>DASUON010000320.1:0-4134 GCA_036276615.1 Burkholderiaceae bacterium | reverse complement strand
TTGCCTGCTGGTGGGCAACTGGTGGGGGGGGCGGGGCAAACGCCTGTTGCGCCGAAAGCTCAGCCACCATGCGTCGACAGCCACCCCGTCCGACGAAGCTGATGACGACACGGAGTCATCCGGTCTGAATCGCCTGTGTGCAGGTGTTCTGCCCCTGTGGGCAGGTCAAATTGAACTGGCCCGAGCACACACCGAGTCGTCGGTCAACGCGCTGGTCGGTCGTTTTGCCGCCATTTCCCAGCGCATCGACACCACGGTGTCGGTGTCCCAGGGGCGCACCGGGACCCAGGGGCTGCCAGACATGCTGAGTGCCAGCCAGCAAGAGCTGCATGACATCCTGGCTTCTCTCCGGGAAGCGCTGGCGCACCGCAACTCCCTGCTGGACCGCGTGATCCAGATGTCCCACCACACGGGCGACCTCAAGCGCATGGCCAAAGAGGTGGCCGACATTGCCCGCCACACCAACCTGGTGGCCATCAACGCGGCCATTGAAGCCGCCCACGCGGGCGAAGCGGGCCGGGGCTTTGCGGTGGTGGCAGGCGAAGTGCGAAAGCTGTCGGCCAACTCAGGAGCCACGGGACGCAAGATCACCGAGACCATCGACGCCGTCAACCAGGCCATTGCGGCCACACTGGAAACCTCACAGCAGTACGTGGTGGAGGACGAGGCCCTGCTGAAAGACGCCGAGACCCGCATCGGCGGCATCGTGCAGCGCTTGCGGCAGACCGCAGATGACATGGCCCAGGCCAACGAGGCGCTTCGCAACGAAAGCCGCGCCATCGGTACCGAGGTGGACGACGTGCTGGTGGCCTTGCAGTTCCAAGACCGGGTGAGTCAGCTGCTCAACCTGGTGAACCAGGATTTGTCCAAGCTCAAACAGCATGTCGATACACATGCGCAGCAGCTGCAACAAGGCCTGGCCCCCACGCCCATCGACGTGGATGCGTGGCTGAGCGCCCTGGCCCAAACCTACACCATGCCCGAGCAGCACGCGCTGCACACGGGCCAGCCGTCGTCTGCCGCCCCCGCGGCGTCCGATGACATCACGTTTTTCTGATCTGGAAAGGAAGTTTGCATGTCCAACAAAACCATCCTCATCGTGGATGACTCTGCCTCGCTGCGCCAAGTGGTGGGCATCGCCCTCAAGGGCGCTGGGTACGACGTCATTGAAGCCTGTGACGGACAGGATGCCCTGCGCAAGCTCACCGGCCAGAAGGTGCACCTCATCATCAGCGACGTGAACATGCCCAACATGGACGGCATTTCATTCGTGAAAGCGGCCAAACAGTTGCCCGCCTACAAGTTCACGCCGGTCATCATGCTCACCACCGAAGCCGGGGCCGACAAGAAGGCCGCCGGTCAGGCCGCCGGAGCCAAAGCCTGGGTGGTCAAACCCTTCCAGCCGGCGCAAATGCTGGCCGCGGTGTCCAAGCTCATCCTGCCTTGAGCCGAGGCCCCATGACCTTGAGCGCATGCCCCCCCCAAGCCGCAACGGCATTGTCCATTGCCGGTGAATTCAACATCTTCACCGCCATGGACACCAAGGCGCGGTTGTTGGACGCCATTGCTGCAACCCCCTACGACCCGGACACCGAGATCGGCATTGACCTCTCGCAGGTGACCGACATCGACTCCGCCGGTCTGCAACTCATGGTCATGGCCCGCCGCGAGGCCGTGCGTCAAGGCAAACGCCTGCATTTCGTGGCATGCAGTGAAGCCGTCGCAGACCTCGTGGCCCTGTGCGACATGGCGGACTACCTGGGTATTGCCTCATGAACCTCGACGACGCCCTCAAAACCTTTGTCATCGAAAGCCGCGAGTTGCTCCAGTCCATGGAGGACGCGCTGCTCCAGGTCGAAGTGACCCCGGACGACGCCGATCTGGTCAATGCCATCTTCCGCGCCGCCCACACCATCAAAGGCTCGGCAGGCCTGTTTGGCCTGGACCACCTGGTGGCCTTCACCCATCACGCAGAGAACGTGCTGGACATGGTCCGTGCGGGGGAACTGCGCATCACCGACGACTTGGCTGCATTGCTGCTGAAGGTGTGCGACCAGCTCAATGCCCTCATCGACCTGGTGGACGCCGGCGAAACCGCCGACGCTGCCACCGATCACCGCAACGCACAGCTGGTGGCCGAACTGCAAGCCTTTGCCGCAGCGAGCCACGCAGCACCGGGTTCAGCGGCTGAACAGCCCACATTCACCCAGCTTGAGCTGGCTGACGCCGGTGAGTCCCCGTGGGACGTGGCCGAAACCGACAACTGGCACATCTCCTTGCGCTTTGGCCCCGACGTGCTGCGCAACGGCATGGACCCGGTGTCGTTCATCCGCTACCTCAATACCCTGGGGGAGGTGCAGTCCATCGTCACCCTGACCGAGCAGTTGCCCCCGGCCGCCGACATGGACCCCGAGTCCTGCTACCTGGGTTTTGAACTCAGCTACCGCTCCAACGCTGAAAAAGCCACCATCGAAGACGCCTTCGAGTTTGTGCGCGACGACGCCCAGGTGCGCATCCTCCCGCCCCGCAGCAAGGCCCACGACTACCTGCGGCTGATCCGCGGCCTGCCCGAAGAAGACATGCGGCTGGGCGAAATCCTGGTGCGCTGCGGCACCCTCACCCGCGCGGAGCTGGACGCGGCATTGGACGCCCAGACCACCGCCAAAATGAGCCAGCACCCCGGGGACCCCCTGCCCCCCACCATTGGCGAAATGCTGGTGGCCCAGCATGTGGTGCAGCCTGCGGTGGTGGAAGCGGCACTGCAAAAGCAGCAGCAGGTCAAGCAGAACCGGGGCGGTGAAGCCGGGCTGATCCGCGTCAACGCCGACAAGCTGGACGAGCACATCAACCTGATTGGCGAACTCATCATCGCCGCGGCAGGCATCAACCTGTCGGCCCTCAAAAGCGGTGTGCCCGAGCTGCTGGAAGCGGCCTCGCTCATGAACCGCCTGGTGGAAAACGTGCGCGATTCGGCCTTGCAACTGCGCATGGTGCAAATCGGGGCCACGTTCAACAAGTTCCAGCGCGTGGTGCGCGACGTGTCCAAGGAACTGGGCAAGGACATCCGCCTGGAAATCAGTGGCGCCGAGACCGAGCTGGACAAAACGGTGGTCGAGAAGATTGGCGACCCCCTCACCCACCTGGTGCGCAACTCCATGGACCACGGCATCGAGTCCGCCGAGGTTCGCATGGCCCGGGGCAAACCCGCCCATGGCACCTTGCGCCTGAACGCTTACCACGACTCGGGCAGCATCGTCATCGAGGTGTCGGACGACGGCGGCGGCCTCAACAAGCAGAAGATCCTGGCCAAGGCCATTGACCGGGGCATCGTCAAACCCGATCAGGTGCTTTCAGAACAAGAGATTCATGCTCTTATTTTTGAAGCAGGCTTTTCCACCGCCGACCAGATCAACAACCTGTCGGGTCGCGGCGTGGGCATGGATGTGGTGCGGCGCAACATCACCGACCTGCGCGGCACCATCGAAATCCTCAGCACCGAGGGCGAGGGCAGCACCATGCGCATCCGCCTGCCGCTGACGCTGGCCATCATCGACGGCTTCCTGGTGGCGGTGGGCGACTCGTCCTTCGTCATCCCGCTGGAGCTGGTGGTGGAGTGTGTGGAGTTGTCTGCCGATGAGGTGCGCGCCGCCCATGGTCGCCAGCAAATCAACCTGCGCGGCGAGGTGCTGCCCTTCATCCGCCTCAAAGACCTGTTTGGGGTGGGTGGCTCTGCTGCCGCCGAAGACGCCACCGCCCAAGCGCTGGAAACCGCCAGCCAGGGCAGCTACGCCCGCCGCCCTGCCCGCGAAAACGTGGTGGTGGTGCAGTACGCCGGCCAACGTGCCGGGCTGGTGGTGGACACCTTGCAGGGTGAATACCAAACCGTCATCCGCCCGCTGGGGCAGGTGTTTGCCGGCATGCAGGGCGTGAGCGGTTTCACCATTTTGGGCAGTGGCCTGGTGGCGCTGATCCTGGACGTACCGGGCCTGGTGCGGCGGGTGTCAGGCCAGGAGGCGGCGCGGTTGCATGGCCACCGTGGTGCCCCGTTGCGCACGCCCCACCCCACGGCGCTTATGGCCTGAACGGCCCCGCCCCAATCCTGATCTTCCGCTTTATTAGAAATAACGCCTATCA
>DASUON010000319.1:0-2187 GCA_036276615.1 Burkholderiaceae bacterium | reverse complement strand
GGGCTGGGGCCTCACGCCGGTGCAATACGGGGCCTTGTTGACGGTCAGCCGCCAGCCGGGGGTGGACCAGCGCACCCTGGCCAGCCTGCTGGGGCTGGACACCTCCACCACCGCCGGGGTGGTGGACCGCCTGGAGGCCCGCGGCTGGTTGCGCCGGGGGGCTTCGCCCACCGACAAGCGGGTCAAGCTGCTCAGCGCCACTGCCGAAGGTGTGGCCCTGCTGGCCGAGGTGGAGGACCGTGTGCTGGCGGCGCAGGCCCGCATCCTGTCGCCGCTGTCGCCCGAGGAGCAGGGGCTGTTCATGCGCATGCTGCGCACCCTGGTGGACACACATGCCCAGGCCGGGGAAGGCCCGTCCGACGGCCAGCCCGGCTGACGGCCCGCCCACGAACGGGTCAAGTCCGGCCCTGCAAGGCCGATAAACCCTCATGTTCAGCATGTTTCGGGGGTGATGACCATGGACGTTTCCACACAAGGGCTGGTGCAGGTGGCCACCGCCATGTCCGACGCGCAGACCAGCCAAGCCATTCAGGTCAGCGTGCTCAAGAAGGCCCTCAATGCCGAAGCCTCCGGTGCCCTGGCCTTGCTGCAGGCGCTGCCCACCACGGGCGAACTGCCCCTGGCCACCGAGGGCAACCTGGGCACCCAGGTCAACGTGCTGGCCTGAGCCGAGGGCGGAATTACGGGGCGTTTGCCCGGTTGATGCCGGTTTAGCCCCCACAGCCCCCCGGTACATTGCATGGCAGCGCGTGAAAAAACGTCCGGCCATGACACCCCAAATTCCCCTTCGCCCTTCCGTGCGCCAGCGCCTGACCCGCAAGGTTCAGGGCGGTGTGATCGCAGTGCTGCTCGCGGCGCAAGCCGGATGCACCACGCTGGACGTGCCGCGGGCTGAAAACTACCCCGCCACCGACCAGCTCAAGGCCCGCGCCGTGCACCACTGGAACGTGCTGGCCGACGATGTGGCCATGCGCATTTCTGCCTCGGCTTTGCCCACGGTGCCAGATGCCTCCGGGGCCTACCACCTGGAGTCCAGCACGGTGTCGCCGTTTCACCGGGCGTTTTCCAGCCTGCTGCTGACGCGGCTGGTCAACAGCGGTGTGCCCATGTCCACCCAGCCCACCGAGGGCCACAAGGTGCACGCCCGCATCGTGTTCGACGTGCAGGTGGTGCAGCACCGCAGCAGCGCCTTCAACGCGCCCCAATTCCCGCTCACCTTCCTGGCGGCGGGGCTGTCGGTGTTGCGCGGCATGTACCTCTACCCCCCCACCGAACTGGGCGGGGCAGCCCTGGGCCTGGCCGCGGCCACAGGCATGGACCTGGCGCAGCAGCACCTGTCCGGCCAGGCGCAGGGCGGCCCCACCCGCACCGAGTTGCTGGTGTCCACCACGGTGGAACAAGGGCCGCGCATCGTGGCGCGCACGTCCGACATCTACTACATCGACGCCGCCGACGCCTCGCTGTTCCTGGAGCCGCCGCCCCCGCCGCCGCCAGCCCCGGTCAAACAATGGAAGGTGATCGGGTCATGAAGCGCCGCACCTTTGCTGGGGCCTTGACCCTGATGGCCTCCCTGCTGGGGGGATGTGCGTCGGTGGACGAGGGCCTGGGCTCCAACCTCATCGTCGTCAACCACCGGGCCACCGACGCCCTGATGCAAAAGGTCAAGCTCGACCCGACGCAGCCCGTGCTGGTGGCCACGCTGGTCGATCAGGAAGACCTGGGTGAATCCTCGCGTTTGGGGCGGCTGTTTTCCGAGCACATTGCCAGCCGCCTGGCCTCGCAGGGGGCGAGGGTGGTGGAGCTGAAGCTGCGCGAGCAGCTTTTCATGAAACAGACCACGGGGGCCCTGCTGCTGTCGCGCGAGGTGCGCGACGTCAGTCAGTCGCACAACGCGCAGGCGGTGGTGGTGGGCACCTACACCTCGTCGGGGCAGACGCTGTACGTCAGTCTGAAACTGGTGCGCCCCGAGGGCAACACCGTGATGGCCGCGCACGACTACGCGCTGCCCCTCAACGCCAACATCAAAGGCTTGTTGCGCTGAAACAGGGGGGGGCGGGGCGCATGCCCGCCCCGGCACAGCGGCTGGGGTGCCGCCGCGTCAGTGGGTCAGTGGATGTTGTAGCGGTTCAGCACGCCACGGATCGTGGAAGCCAGGTCGTCGGCGTGGAACTTGGCCACGTAGCCATC
>DASUON010000318.1:0-7078 GCA_036276615.1 Burkholderiaceae bacterium | reverse complement strand
CGGCGGCACCAACATCCATTACCTGGAAGAGTGGCTGGCCCAACGCCAGCGCTGAAACCGTAGGACATCTGCATGTTTGAACTGGTGCTGCGCGTGCCCGAAGAGGGTGTTGAACCCGTCAGCGAGGCGCTGGAGTCGCTCGACGCGCTCAGCGTGTCGGTGGAGGATGCCGATGCCCAAACCCCGCACGAGCAGGCCTTGTTCGGTGAGCCGGGCATGCCCGCGCCCAAGGCGGGTTGGCAGCGGTCCACGGTGACGGCGCTGTTTGCCACCCAAGCGCAGGCCGACGATGCCGCGCGCTTGCTGGTGGTGCAGGACTTTTTTGAGGGTGCGGAAGTGGTGGGCGTTCAGCCCGTGCCGGAGCAAGATTGGGTGCGCTTGACGCAGTCGCAGTTCGACCCGGTGGACATCACCCCCACGTTCTGGATCGTGCCCACCTGGCACGAGCCGCCCGCCGCTGCACAGAAGGTACTGCGCCTGGACCCAGGCTTGGCGTTCGGCACCGGCACCCACCCCACCACCCGCATGTGCTTGCGGTGGATTGCCGGTCACGACCTCAGCGGCCAGCGCGTGCTCGACTACGGTTGCGGCTCGGGCATCTTGGCCATGGCCGCCAAGCTGCATGGCGCCGGTGACACCGACGCGGTGGACATCGATCCCGCCGCGGTCTCGTCCACCCAGATCAACGCTGCTGCCAACCATGTGGCGCTGAACGCAGGTTTGCCCGACCGTGCCCGAGGGCAGTACCAGGTGGTGCTGGCCAACATCCTGGCCACGCCGCTCAAGGTGCTGGCTCCCTTGCTGTGCGGCCACCTGGCCCCGGGGGCATCACTGGTGCTGGCGGGCATCCTGTCGCGGCAGGCCGATGAGCTCAAGGAAGCCTACGCCCCCCATGTGCGGCTGGACGTGGCCGATGAGCAAGAGGGCTGGATCCTCATGACGGCCACCGCGCCGGGTGCCGACTGAGCTTGCACTGATCCGTTTGCCCATGGCCTCCATCACCCAGTGCCCCGCCTGTGGCACCCGGTTCAGGGTGGTGCCGGATCAGCTCAAAATCTCCCAAGGTTGGGTGCGCTGCGGCAAATGCAGCGAGGTGTTCGACGCCCGCAGCGCCATGGGCGTGGCGGTGCCCGCGGGCGCACGCACGCCCACCGCGGCGGTGCCCTCGCAGGTGTCGATCGTGTTGCGCCAGGAGTCCCGGGAGGTGCTCGCGCCAGAACCGGTGCCGACGCCGCCTGTTCCGGCTCCCGTTGCGGCCCCTGTTCCAGAACCCATCATGGCGCAGGTGCCGGCACCAGAGCCAGAGCCAGAGCCAGAGCCAGAGCCAGAGCCAGAGCCAGAGCCAGAGCCATCTCCGGGTGCCGCCCCGATGGAGGCGGACGTTCCGTTGCCCCCGGCAGGCACTCCACCCTTGGATGTGCCCAGGTTCCTGCTGACCATGCCGCGATCGGAGCCGTCGGCGGCTTTCAAACCGCGGGTGACCCTGCTTCCGGTGGTGATGCCGTCCGCCCCGTCTGATTTTTCCCCCACCCAGCCCAACGCGGACACCCAACCCGACGCCTCCGCCAAGCTGGATGCGTCTGCCCCCGAAACCCAGCCCATGGCAGAGTCCCTGGACGGGCCGGAGGCCACCCCCGAACCTGAGCCGACATCACAACCCGTGTCAGCCGAGGAGGCTCCGGTCGTCGAACCCGATGGACCGGACGCCCTGGCGGAAGAACCCGCCCCTGTGCTGGACACGTCGCGCATCGGCTTTGTGCGACAGGCCCGGCGCCAGGCCTTCTGGCAGCGCCCGTGGGTGGTGGGGGGGCTGGCCGTGTCGCTGCTGCTGTTGGTGCTGGCGCTGGCCGCCCAGGTGGCGTTTGACCGGCGCGACTGGCTGGCTGCCGCGGTGCCCGAACTGCGGCCCGCGCTGGACGCGGTGTGCCAGCGCGTGGGCTGTGCCGTGGAGCCCTGGCGGCACATCGAGTCGGTGGCCATCGACAGTTCCGCCCTTGTGCGTGAGCGCGACGGGGTGTACCGGTTGGAGGTGGGGCTGAAAAGCCATGCCCACGTGCCGGTGGCCATGCCCGCGCTGGAGCTGAGCCTCACCGATGCCCAGGACGACGTGGCGGTGCGCCGGGTGCTGCTGCCCGGCGATTGGTCTGCGCCGCAGACCACCCTGCCGCCGCAAACCACCACCGTCCTGAGCGTGCGCCTGGGCCTGAAGGACCTGCGCTCCGCCGGGTACCGCGTGCTGGTGTTCTACCCCTGAATGGTGGACCGCGACGGGCGGTTGGCTTGCAGGGCCACGGCCAGGCGGGCCCCCACTTCGGCGTTGTGCAGCACCAGGGCCTGGTTGGTGACCAGGCTGCGGCCCTGGCTGAGGGCCTTGATGCGCGCCAGCAGGAACGGCGTGATGGCCTTGCCGGTGATGTGTTGGGCCTTGGCTTCGACCAGGGCCTGGGCAATCCAGGCGTCCACTTCGGCACGGGGCAGGGCCTGGGCTTCGGGCACCGGGGTGCTGAGGACCACGCCGCTGCCCAGACCCAGGTTCCAGTGGGCGCGCACAAAGTCGGCCTGCTGGGCCGGGTTGTCCAGGCGGAAGTCGGCCTTGAAGCCGCTGTCGCGGCAGTAGAAGGCCGCAAAGTGGTCTTGGCCGCAGGACAGCACCGGCACGCCGTGGGTTTCCAGGTACTCCAGCGTCAGGCCAATGTCCAGGATGGACTTGGCCCCTGCACACACCACGGCCACGGGCGTGCGGGCGAGTTCCTGCAGGTCGGCCGAAATGTCGAAGGTCTGGGCTGCGTCACGGTGCACGCCGCCTATGCCGCCAGTCACAAACACCTCAATGCCCGCCAGGTGCGCCAGGATCATGGTGGCGGCCACGGTGGTGGCGGCGCTGCTGCGCTGGGAGACGGCATGGGCCAGGTCGCGACGGCTGGCCTTGACCATGTCCGGGCTGGTGGCCACGCGGCGCAATTGCTCGGCGTTGAGGCCGATGCACAGCTGGCCGTCCAGCACCGCCAGGGTGGCGGGCACGGCCCCGTGGTCGCGCACCACCTGCTCCACGGCCAGCGCAGTCTCCAGGTTCTGAGGCCAGGGCATGCCATGGGCGACGATGGTGGATTCCAGGGCCACGATGGGCAGCCCGCGGTCTTGGGCGGTTTGCACCTCGGCGGACAGCAACAGAGGGTGGGTCATGGTGGTTCAGTGTCCAGTGTGAGAGGAAGAGGGCAGGGCGCTGTGGCGCGAGGTCAACACCTGCATGGCCGCCAGGATGCCCGCTTCGCAGGCCTGCGCCAGCGGTTGTTGCAGGCCCATCAGGGTCCACACGGCGGCGGCGGAAAACGCATCGCCCGCGCCGGTGACGTCGGCAATGGCGTGGCGGGACAAATGCGGTGCGGGCAGCATGCGCAACCGCGGCCCGTCGGAATAAGCCGCCCCTTCGGCCCCGCGGGTCACCAGCAGGTGCTGCAGGCCCCGCGCGTGCAGGGTGGCCCAGACCGCTTCCAGGGTGCCGAGGTCAGCCAGTGTGCCGTCTGAAGTCGGGGTGTCTCCCAGCGCGGCCAATTCGCCCTGGTTGAGCACCAGCAGGGCAACGCCCTCCAGCCGCTGGGGCAGGTTGGCCATCTTGGCTTCGGACACGGCCACCAGTGCCAAGGGGCAATGGAGCTGCGCCGCGTGGTCCACCAGGGCCTGCAACCAGGACTGGGGCAGGTTCAGGTCGGCCACGCCCCGACCTTGGGCCTCCAGGGTCGCCTGTGCGCGGGGCAGGAAGTCGGGCGGTGGGTTCTGGCTGCCGGGCATGGCCGAAAACGCCCATTCCAGCCCGCCCTGGGGGTTGAGCACGGCGGTGTAACTGCCGGTGGGCTGCGCCGGTTCGAACAGCACGGGGCGGGTGTCGATGCCGTGGCGGCGGGCGTGGTCGTGCAGGGCGTGCCCGGCCGGGTCGTCGCCCAGCACACAGGCCAAGGCCACGTCGGCCCCCAGGGCCACCAGGTTTTCGGCCAGGTTGCGGGCCACGCCGCCCGGGGTGGACGGCCAGGCGCTCACCGGGTTGGAACTGGCGGGGCGCAGTTCGCCCTGGGTCACCAGCTTGTGGTCCCAGTTGGCGGCGCCCATGCAGGCAAAGCGTGGGGGCACGGCGGTGTCTGGACTCAAGCGTTCAGGCGTTGCGCCACCTGTTGCTTGACCGCCGCGGGCAGGAACGAAGCGGCCAGGGCCTGCTGCTGCATGTGCTGCAGGGCGGGGAGGGCGATGCCGCGTTCGGTGTGCAGGCGCTCCAGCTCGCGGCTGAGGGTGGTGCCGGAGACCAGCCGGTTGTCGGTGGAGCAGGACACGCTCAGGCCCGCGGCCAGCATGGCGGCAATGGGGTGTTCGGCCACCGAGCGGGCGGCACCGGTCTGCACGTTGCTGGTGGGGCACACCTCGAAGTGCAGACCCAGGGCGCGGGCTTCCTCGGCCCAGTCGGCCTGGTCGACCACGCGCACGCCGTGGCCGATGCGGGTGGCGCCCAGGCGGGCGGCTTCCAGCACCCGGTGGCCGGCGTCGGCTTCACCGGCGTGCAGGGTCACGCCCAGGCCGCCGTCCAGGGCCACGCGGATGGCGTCGGTGTGGTCGGTGGCGGGAAAGCCAAACTCTGGCCCGGCCAGGTCAAAACCCACCACGCCCTGACCGGCGTAACGCACGGCCAGCGCCGCGGCTTCGCGGGTGACGCTGGGGTTGTGGTGGCGCATGCCACACACGATGAGGCCGCAGGGGATGGGGCTTTGGGCAAAACCACGCAGCACGGCTTCGGTGGCGGCTTCGGGGCTCAGGCCCAGGTCGATGAACAGCTGGGGCGCAAACCGGAATTCGGCCAACACGCAGCCATCGGCGTGGGCGTCCTCGGCCAGTTCACGGGCCACGCGCTCGCAGGCGGCTTCGCTGGCCATGGCTTCCACGGTGTAGCGAAAACCTTCCAGGTACTTTTCCAGGCTGCCTGCGTTGGCGTTGTTCCACATCCAGGCGGCCACGTCGCTGGCGTTGGCGCAGGGCAGGCTCAGGCCGCGTTGCAGGCACAACTCCCACAGGGTTTGCGGGCGCAGGCTGCCGTCGATGTGCTCGTGCAGGCTGATTTTGGGCAGGGCCAGCCATTGGGCGGTGGTTTGGGGGGCTGGGGTGACAGACTGGGTCATGGTGTTGAAAGAGTGGGGGTTCGAAAACGCAAAACTCAAGTATTATGAAGTGCGTGGCAAACGTTTGCCACCCTGTTTTGGTGTTGCTTTTTGAACCGAGGGCCTATCCCATGACGCTGTTTGCTTCTTTCAAGTTGGGCGCTGTTGCCGCCCTGTGTGCTGCTGCCGTGACCGCCCACGCCGAACCGGCGGTGGTGTTTGACATGGGGGGCAAGTTCGACAAGTCCTTCAACCAGGCGGCTTACGAGGGCATGGAGCGCTGGAAGAAGGAAACCGGCGGCAAGTACCTGGATTTTGAAATCGCCAACGAAACCCAGCGTGAACAGGCCATTCGCCGCATGGCCGAGCGTGGGGCCAGTCCCATCATCGGCATCGGTTTTGGCCAGGCCTCCAGCATCGAGAAGGTGGCCAAGGAGTTCCCCAAGCTGAAGTTCGCCATCATCGACATGGTGGTCAACCTGCCCAACGTGCAATCGGTGGTGTTCAAGGAGCATGAAGGCAGCTACCTGGTGGGCGTGATGGCGGCCAAGGCCAGCAAGACGGGCAAGCTGGGCTTTGTGGGCGGCATGGACATTCCGCTGATCCGCAAGTTCCAGTGCGGCTACGAACAAGGCGTGAAAGCCACCAACCCCAAGGCCGAGGTCATTGCCAACATGACCGGCACCACCGGCGCGGCCTGGAACGACCCCGCTCGTGGGGGTGAGCTGACCAAGGCCCAGTTCAACCGCGGGGTGGATGTGGTGTTTGCCGCCGCCGGGGGCACCGGCGTGGGCGTGTACCAGGCCGCCAAGGACGCGGGCAAGCTGGCCATTGGCGTGGACAGCAACCAGAACCACCTGCAGCCCGGCACCATGCTGACCTCCATGCTCAAGCGTGTGGACGTGGCCATCTACAACGTGGCCAAGGCGCACACCCCCGGCCTGACCGTGCTGGGTCTGAAGGAAGGTGGCGTGGACTACGCCATGGACGAACACAACGCCAAGCTGGTCACGCCCGAGATGAAGAAGGCCGTGGAAGACGCCAAGGCCGACATCCTCAGCGGCAAGGTCAAGGTGGCCGACTACATGGCCGACAACGCTTGCAAATATTGATAGCACCTTGCGCTTATAAATAAAGCGCTAGGTCCAGTTTTCATCATCAATGAGCTCGATCAAGGATGTGGCCCGCCTGGCGGGGGTGTCGTACACCACGGTGTCTCACGTCATCAACGGCACCCGCCGGGTGAGTGACGTGGCCCGCCAGCGGGTGTTGCAAGCCATCTCCGACAGCGGCTACGTGCCCAGCGCCGCGGCGCGTGCGCTGCGCGGGGGCAAGGCCCACATCCTGGGGGCCTTGGTGCCCGACATCAGCAACCCGTTCTGTGCGGAGCTGATGCTGGGGCTGGAAAAAACCGCCCGGCGTGCGGGTTACTCGCTGTTGCTGTGCAGCACCGACCTGGACGCCGACGACTTGCAGCAGCAGATCGACAGCCTCATCGCCCGTCGGGTCGATGGGCTGGTGGTGGTGGCGGGCGGGTTTGACAGCTCACGCGTCACCCAGGTGCTCAAACGCTCGGTGGTGCGCGCGCGCATGCCCTTGCTGCTGCTGGACCGCAACCCCACGGACCTGCGCTGCGACGCCTTGCTGGCCCACCAGTACGACGCCGCCCGCGAAGCCACGCGCCACCTGCTGGCGCTGGGGCACCGGCGCATAGCCTGCCTGAGTGGCCCGGCCAACCTCAGCATCAGCCAGGAGCGCGTGGCCGGTTGGCGCGCGGCCCTGGCCGAGGCCCAGGTGGTGCCCGAGCCCGACTGGCTGGCCGAAGGCGACTTCAGCCTGGAGTCTGGCCATCAGCAGGGCGCGGCCTGGTTGCGCCAGGGGCGCGTGACGGCGGTGTTTGCCAGCAACGACCTGATGGCCCTGGGGGTGCTGCGTGCAGC
>DASUON010000317.1:0-14038 GCA_036276615.1 Burkholderiaceae bacterium | reverse complement strand
TCAACACCAAGGTGCCCCGCCCCACCGTAAAGCGCGACTTCGTGGCGCGGGCGCTGGCATGATTTGCCCCATGTCCGAACCGCAAACCCCCGCCCACGAAGCCGCCAACCCCACGCTGCTTCGGTTGATTCCCAGCACCGCCGAACGGCTGATCGAGGTGGGCTGCTCTTCCGGTGCCCTGGCCCGGGATTTCAAAAAGGCGCACCCGCAGGCGCACTACCGCGGCATCGAGATCGATCCGGGCTACACCGAACTGGCCAAGCGCCATTGCGACGAAGCCACGACGCTGGACATCCAGACCGCGCCCCCTGAGTTCTGGCAGGCCCAGCGCGACCGCGATTGCTGGGTGTTTGGTGATGTGCTGGAACACCTGGCCAACCCCTGGGCCATCCTGAAACAGGTGCGAGGCGTGATTCCACCCAACGGCTCGGTGGTGGCCTGCATCCCCAACATGCAACACTGGTCCATTCAGGCCAGGCTGAGCGTGGGGGACTTGCGCTACGAGGACAGTGGCCTGCTGGACCGCACCCACATCCGGTGGTTCACCCGGCAGACCATTGGCGAGCTGTTCAACCAGGCGGGCTTCACCATCGTCAGCGGAACGCCGCGCATCTTTGCCGAGCCCATGCGGGACCGGTTCATGCCCATCATCCGGGCCATGGCCCAGGCCGCGGGGGCCGACCCTCGTCAGGCCGAGGCCGATGCCGCCCCCCTGCAATACGTGGTGGTGGCCCAGCCCACCTGAGCGGGCCGAGCCACATCACCCTGCGCCGAGCTCAGACCTCGGTGACGAACTGCTCACGTGGGCGGCGCACCTTGGTCAGGTTGACCAGCCAGTCCTTGTCGGACAGGCGGTAGCCCAGCGGCACGATGGCCACGCTGCGCAGGCCTCGGGCGCGCAGGTCGAGGATCTCGTCCAGCGCGTTGGGGTCGAAGCCTTCCATGGGGGTGCAGTCCACACCTTCAAACGCGGCGGCCATCAGCGCCGCGGTCATGCCGATGTAGGCCTGGCGGGCGGCGTGCTGGAAGTTCACTTCGGCGTCGCGCTGCGGGTAGTTGGCCAGCAGCATCTGGCGGTAGTTTTCCCAACCTTCGTTCTTGAAGCCGCGGATGGTGTTGGTCAGGTCGAACATGTGGTTGATGCGCTCGGCCGTGTAGTTGTCCCAGGCGGCAAACACCAGCAGGTGCGAGCCGTCGGTGATCTGGCCCTGGTTCCAGGCGATGGGCTTGATGCGCTCGCGCACCTCTTTGCTGGTGACCACCACCACTTCGAACGGCTGCAAGCCGCTGGACGTGGGGGCCAAGCGGGCGGCTTCCAGGATGCGCTCCACCACATCGGCAGGCACCGTTTGGCTGGGGTCCATGGCCTTGGTGGCATAACGCCATTGCAGTTGTTCGATCAGGGGATTGGGAGTGCTCATGCGTGGCCTTTTTGAAGGAAAGAAAAGGGTCAAGGCTCCACTGTACGCAGCCTTTGGTTGCCTCAGAAGATCCAATAAAGCAAAATCAGGTTGACTCAAAAGCAACAATAGCAACCATGCTGAACGCCCAACTGCTGACCACGTTTGCCACCATCGTTTCGGCGGGCAGCATCAGCGCCGCGGCGCAGCGGCTGGGGTGTGGCAAGTCGGTGGTGTCGCGCCAACTGGCCCGGCTGGAGGCCGACCTGGGTGCCCGCCTGATCCAGCGCACCACCCGCACCCTGACCCTGACCGAGGTGGGCAAAGCCGTGTGGACACAGGCCCAGCAGGTGGAACAGGCGCTGCGCAACGTGGCCGACATTTCCGGCCAGTTCCAGCTGGTGGTGCGTGGCCCGCTGCGGGTGGCCTGCCCACGCCCATTGGGCGAACGCCACCTGGTGCCGCTGGTGGCCGAGTTCATGCGCTTGCACCCCGAGGTGGAAATCACCCTGCTGGTGGAAGACCGCCTGGTTGACTTGGTGGCCGAGCACATCGACGTGGCCATTCGCGTGGCGCACCTGGACGACTCATCGCTGGTGGCCACCCAACTGGCCGACAACCCCCACATGTTGGTGGCGGCCCCGGCCTACCTGACCCGCGCAGGCACCCCCAACACCCCGCAAGACCTGCTGCAACACGACTGTGTGCTGTGGACCCGGCACCGACGCGTGTACAACGAATGGTCGTTCACCGACGACGCAGGCCACGCCACCCAGGTGCAGGTGCAGGGGCACTTCCACACCAACGACGGCATGGCCCTGGTGGCAGGAGCCTGCAACGGTGCGGGCATTGCGGTGGTGAGCCGCACCATGGTGGAGCAGGAACTCAGCCGGGGTGAACTGGTGCCGGTGCTGCCGCAATACCGCCTGCCGCCCGGCCCGCCCATCCACGCCGTCTACCCCGCACGGCAATGGCTGGCCCTGACCACCTCCACGTTTCTGGCGTTTTTGAAGGAGAAGTTCAGTGGGGGTCGAACGCAATGAAGGCCAAGGCCGCCGCAAACACCCCCACCATGACCACCAGCCCCCCCATCACCAGGGTGCCGTAGCGGCGGCCACCGCTCACGTAGGCCAGGATGGACTTGGCCAGCACACTGGCCGCCAGCACCCCGGCCAGCCCCCACGCGGCCACGGCGGGCGGCATGCTGCCGGTGGCACTCACCTGGGCAATGCCCGCCGCCGCGGCGTGGATCTCGGCCAGGGCCACCAAAATGGCGGCCACCAGCACCCCGGCGTCGCCGTACACCTGCCCCAGCCAGGCCGCCAGCAGCGACACACCGGCAATGACAGCAGCCAGCAGCAAGGCATGTGAAATCTTGAACGCGTGTTCGGCCTGAGGGTGCTCACCGCCCTCCGGCAAATCCACCTGACGCAGGTACAGCCAAGCCATCAGCGTCAGCGCCAGCAGGCACGCGGCCAGGGGCCAGAAAATCGCTTTCAGCAAGGAGGGCGATGCCGCGGCCACCACGGCCCCGAACAGCATGACCGACGCCACGTTGGACAGCAGCGCCGCCGACGCCGCCGGTGCGGCCAGTTCGGGCTGGGTTCGTGTGCGCTGCCCCATGCCCGCCACAGCGGCGGTGGACGACGCAAACCCCGAGAAGAACCCGGCAATGGGCAAGCCCCAACGCGCCCCCACCGCCCGCATGGCCACATGCCCCAGCATGCCCACGGCCATGACCAGCACCACAATGCGCCACAAGGTGTAGGGCTTGAGCACCCCCCACGGGTCCAGGGCTCCCTGGGGCAGCAACGGCATGACCACCAGGACCGCCGCGGCCAGCATCAGGCCGTCCTGCATCTCGCGCTCGTTAATGAGGTCGCGACTGAGGTGGTGCAACGGCTGCTTGGCGTACAGCAAGATGGCACACACCACCCCCACCGCCACCGCCAGGTGGGCTTCCTGGAAGGCCAGGGCCCCCAACACCATGGACAACAGCAAGGCCACCTCGCCCGTCAGGCCCCGGTCCTTGTGGGCGGTGTTGAGGTAACCGGCCACGGTGAGCGCGCCCATCAGCGCCAAGGCCGCCACAAACACCGTGGACCCCAGGCCCCAGGCCACAAACCCCAGCACCGCGGTCAGCGCGTGGGTGCGGGTGCCGGCAATTTCATCGTCGCCGCCGTGGCGTCGCTCGCGGATGACGCCGTTGAGCAAACCCAACCCCAATGCCGCCAGAAAGTTGTGCAGGATGGTGTTCCATTCCAAGGTCATGGTGGGTGCTCCTCAAAGTTCAGACGACAGGTTTCGCAGCGCCCGCCGCTCAATGGGCGTGCTGAAAATGATGGACGTGCGCGTTTCGCCCCAGGCGTTGATGTCGGCCAGGAAACGCTCCAGATCGGGCAGGTCGGTGGCCACCACCAGCATCAGGTACGAGTCGTTGCCGCTGACGTGGTGGCATTCCAGCACCCGGTGCTGGGCGGCCAGGTGGGCCAGAAACGCCTGTTTGCCCGGCTGGGGCACGTTGATGCCCACCATGGCCCGCACCCCGTACCCCGCCGCATGGGCGTTGACGGTGGCGCTGTAACCGGTGACCACCCCGGCCTCTTCCAGGCGGCGCAAACGCTCCTGCGTGGCCGGCACCGACAGGCCCGTGGCCTGGGCCAGCACCTTCAGCGGCGCACGGGCATCGGCCTGCAAGGCCTGGAGCAGGCGCCAGGATTTGTCGTCAAGCGGCATGGCTGCATCCCTTGTGGGGCACTGTGTCTGACGGCTCAGTGCCCAAATTGCCGAAAAATTCGAAAGCGAAAGGCGGTTTTACCTGAATTTTCCACTCCCGGGTAGCCTGCCATTTCCGTAGCATTCTTCGCATGACAACGTTCACCGATGCCCCCCTGTTCCTCTCGGCCCTGGTGGTCGGCCTGTCCATTGCGGCACCGGTCGGCCCCATCGGTTTGTTGACCATCCAACGCACCCTGCACCAGGGCTTCGGGGCCGGGCTGGCCACCGGCCTGGGGGCCGCCACCGCCGACAGCCTGTACGGCGCGGTGGGGGCCTTTGGCGTCACCTGGGCCATTGCCTGGCTCACCGGGCTCAAGCTGCCCTTGGCCCTGGTCGGCGGCGCCTTGCTGCTGTGGCTGGCGTGGCAGACCTGGCGCTCACCGCTGGCCGCCCAGTCGGCCACGGCGGCAGGACACAACCTGTGGGGCATGTTCGGCGGCACGCTGGTGCTGACGCTGTCCAACCCGGCCACCATCCTGTCGTTCATTGCCATCTTCGGGGCCCTGGGCGGCAGCATGGCGGGGCAGGCGTCACCCTGGGTCATGGTGGCGGGGGTGTGGGTGGGCTCGGCCCTGTGGTGGCTGATGCTGGCCGGGGTGGTGTCGCGCACCCGGCATCAGTTTTCCGATGCGTGGCGGCAACGCATCAACACCGGTTCGGCGCTGTTCCTGGCGGCTTTTGCGTTGTGGCAGTGGGTTGGGGTGCTGCGCGGTTTGATCTGACGCAAACCCCCTGCAAGCTGTCACACCCCCGGGGGGATGGCTGTCCTACAGTGGACGTGGCGACCGGACGTGCCGGTGCCCCCACTGCAAGGACGAGCAATGAAATCCATCTCCCTCGACAAGGCCGTGGCCCTCATTCCCGATGGGGCCAGCCTGATGATCGGCGGCTTCATGGGCGTGGGCACGCCCGAGCCCCTCATGGACGAACTGGTGCGCCAGAACCGCCGGGGCCTGACCGTCATCGCCAACGACACCGCCATGCCCGGCGTGGGCATTGGCAAGCTCATCGCCGCGGGCTGTGTGGCCAAGGTGGTGGCCAGCCACATCGGCCTCAACCCCGAAACCCAGCAGAAGATGATTGCCGGTGAGATCGAGGTGGAGCTGGTGCCCCAGGGCAGCCTGGCCGAGCGCATCCGCGCCGGGGGCCACGGGCTGGGCGGCATCCTCACCCCCACCGGCGTGGGCACCTTGGCCGCCGAAGGCAAACGCACCGTGGAGGTGGACGGCAAGACCTTCTTGCTGGAGCTGCCCATCAAGGCCGACTTTGCCCTCATCAACGCCAAGGACGCCGACTACACCGGCAACCTGGCCTACGCCCTGACCGCGCGCAACTTCAACCCGCTGATGGCCATGGCCGCCCGCTGCGTGATGGTGCGAGCCGAAAACATCGTGCCCGTGGGTGTGATCCCGCCCGACCATGTGATGACCCCCGCCCCGGTGGTGGACTACATCATCGCCCACTGACCCCGCCGGAGCCCTGCACCATGGACGCACAGAACATCATCGCCCGCCGCATTGCCCAGGAGCTGAAAAGCGGCATGCTCGTCAACCTGGGCATTGGCATCCCCACCCTGGTGGCCAACCACCTGCCCGTTGGGGTGCATGTGTACTTCCAATCCGAAAACGGGCTGATGGGCACCGGCCCCATGCCCGAGCGCGGCCTCAACCACCCCGACCTGACCGACGCCGGGGGCCGCCCCGTCACCGCCCTGCCCGGGGCCTGCACCTTCGACAGCGCCTTGTCGTTCGGGCTCATCCGCGGTGGCCACCTCGACATGACCGTGCTGGGGGGCCTGCAGGTCAGCCAGAGCGGCCAACTGGCCAACTGGATGATCCCCGGCAAGATGGTGCCCGGCATGGGTGGGGCCATGGACCTGGTGACCGGCGCCAAGCGGGTGGTGGTGGCCATGCAGCACACCGCCAAGGGCCAGAGCAAGATCGTCAAGGCCGTGAGCCTGCCCCTCACCTCGGTGCGCCCCATCGACCTGCTGGTGACCGAAATGGCCGTCATCGCCTTCCCCAACGGCCAGGCCACGCTGATGGAAACCGCGCCCGGCGTGTCCGTGGCCCAGGTGGTGGCCGCGACGGAAGCCGAGCTGGCCGTCTCACCCGACGTGAAGACCATGACACTCTGACCCCACGGGGGCGTCGGCGGACCGACACACTGCCTAGAATGCAGCGCCATGACCGCCCAGACCCCCGTGACTGCAGAGCCTTCCAGCGACTTTCCGCCCACCGAGCAGCTGCCGCACGGCCTGTCCACCGAAACCCTGTCGCTCATCGCCGGTGACCTGGGCGATGCGGCCTACCGCGTCGACAACTTTGCCGAAAGCCTGGATTGGGTGAGGCGCATCCAGCAATCCCAACTGGCGGCCACGTTGGTGGTCGTCAACCCCGTGGGCCAGGGTGCGCCCGAGGTGCACCTGTCGTTCTCTGGCCGCATGCGCCGCGTCAGCGACGAACACCAGACCCTGGAGCTGGACCTGCCCCTGGCCAGCCCGCCCGTGGCCAAGGGGTTGACGCTGCGGGGATCGGTGCGCCTGCAGGGCGTGGTCATCACCTTCGAATGCGAAACCCTGGGGTCCGTGGAGGGCAACGGAGGCCAACCCACCGTGCTGCTCGCCCGGCTGCCTTTCAGGCTGTACCGCTTGCAACGGCGTGACAGCTTTCGCGTGCCGGTGCCGTCGTCACAGGGTGTGTTCATCACCCTCAAACCCGGCCTTCGCCACCTGGAAAACCTCAAGGCCCTGGACCTGAGCTGCGGTGGCGTGTCGGTATTGGTGCGTGCACCGCTGGAGGCCGTGCACCTGGGCAAACGTTTTCCGGGGGCCACGGTCAAGCTGGGGCCGCACGCCACCAACGACCAGTTCAAGGTGGACATGCTCATCCGCCACGTGCGCCTGGCCCCGCCGGGCCTGAGCCAGTTGCTGGGGGCCTCGGCGGCACCCGCCCCCAAGTTGCCCCCACTGCAAGCCAACCGGCACGGTGGCCCGGCCTCGCGCGAAGCGGCCCTGGCCGCCATGGGGGCGCTGCTTCAACCCGAGTTGTTGCAGCTGGGCATCGAGTTCGAACGCATGCCCACCCAGCTGGAGCGCAACCTGGCCCGGTTGGTCAACGAGCTGGGCGTCAACCTCATCACCCGCGTCAAGGACGACCTGTAGCCTGCGCGTTGCGCCGGGCCCGCCACGCCCCCCCCAGGGCCAGCAGGCCCGGCACCAGGATCAGGCCCCAGATGATCTTGCTCAGGTGCGTCTGCACCCAGGGCAGGTTGCCAAACAGGTACCCCGCCCCGCACAGCCCCACCACCCACAGCACCGCCCCGGCCACGTTGTAGGCGGTGAACGTGCGGCGCGTCATCTCGGCCACACCGGCCACAAACGGCGCAAAGGTGCGAATGAACGGCATGAACCGCGCCAGGACGATGGTGATGCCGCCGTGCCGCTCGTAAAACGCGTGGGCCTGGTCAAACGCCTGCCGGTTGAACCAACGCGAGTGCTCCCACTGGAACACCTTGGCCCCGAAATACCGGCCGATGGTGTAGTTGGTCTGGTCACCCAGCACCGCCGCCACCAGCAGCACCGCCACCGCCAGCGGCCAGTTCAGCAGCCCGGCCCCGGCCAGTGCCCCCACGATGAACAACAACGAGTCGCCCGGCAGAAAGGGCATGACCACCAACCCGGTTTCCACGAACACAATGAGGAACAACAAGGCGTACACCCAGGCCCCATAGGCCTGCACAAAGGCCTCCAGGTGCTGGTCCACGTGGAGGACGAAGTCGATGAGGAAGGAAATCAGTTCCATGTCAGGGCATGTGGCAACAGCGACCGGGGATGATACGGGGCCTGCCTACAATCCTCCGGTGACCGCCTCCGCCCCCGCCTCCCCCCCTTCGCCCGCGCCCACCCAGCCACCCCAGCGCCGTCCCATCCTCGAACTGCCCGATGAGCTCATCAGCCAGATTGCCGCCGGTGAGGTGGTGGAGCGCCCGGCCTCGGTGGTGCGCGAGCTGGTGGACAACGCGCTGGACGCTGGCGCCCGCCACATCACCGTGCGGCTGCTGGCGGGCGGTGTGCGCCTGATTGCGGTGGAAGACGACGGCTGCGGCATCCTGCGCGACGAACTGCCGCTGGCCCTCAAACGCCACGCCACCAGCAAGATTGCCAACCTGGCCGAGCTGGAGGCCGTGGGCACCATGGGTTTTCGGGGCGAGGCGCTGGCCGCCATCTGCTCCATTGCCGACGTGTCGCTGCTGACCCGCACCGAGCGCGACGACAGCACCCACGGCTGGCTGCTCAACGCCACCAGCGGCGAACTGCGCCCCGCACCCCGCACCCGCGGCACCACCGTGGAGGTGCGTGAACTGTTCTACGCCACCCCGGCCCGGCGCAAGTTCCTGAAAACCGACGCCACCGAGCTGGCCCACTGCCTGGAAGCGGTGCGCCGCCACGCCCTGGCCCGCCCCGACGTGGGCTTTGCCGTGTGGCACGAAGGCAAGCTGGTGGAACAGTGGCGCGCCCAGGGGCACGACGCCGACGCCCTGGGCCAACGCCTGGCCGACGTGCTGGGCAGCGACTTTCTGCCCCAGAGCGTGGGCGTGGACCACGGCAGCGCCCTCTCGGGCTGGGAAGGTGGCCCACGCATCCGCGTGTGGGGCCGCGCCGGGCTGCCCGATGCCGCCCGCAGCCGTGCCGACCAGCAATTTGCCTATGTGAACGGGCGCTTTGTGCGCGACAAGGTCATCACCCACGCCGCCCGCGCCGCCTACGAGGACGTGCTGCACGGCCACCGCCAGCCGGTGTACGCGCTGTTCATCGAGATCGACCCCGCCCGGGTGGACGTGAACGTGCACCCCACCAAGATCGAGGTGCGCTTTCGCGACAGCCGCGAGGTGCACCAGGCCGTGCGCCGCGCGGTGGAGGCGGCCCTGGCCGCCCCCCGCGCCGCCGCCCTGGCCAGCGCTTCAACCGCCCCCCTCACACCCGCCCCGGCAGAGCCGCTGCCGTCGGCCTCTGCGACAACTCCCTCGATGGCCCACGCGGCTGCCGCTTCGGCCCACGCCGACCGCAGCCCGCCCCTTCAGGCCGCCCCCACAAACCCAACGCAGGCGGCGGAATTTCACAAGCCTTTTGGGGCTCTACCGCTTTCAAACAAAGCGCAAAGCGCTATTCATTTTGCAGAAGCACCGGCCCGCGGCTCGGTGTTGTCGGTGCAAGACCTGCAACGCCTGTGGGCGCCTGCTCCGGCCACCCCAGCCACCCCGACCTCAGCACCGGCACCCGCCGCAGCACCCACCCCGGCGGCAGCCCCGGAACAAGCCCCCGCCGTCTGGCCCCTGGGCCGGGCGCTGGCCCAGTTGCAGGGCGTGTACATCCTGGCCGAGAACGCCCAGGGCCTGGTGCTGGTGGACATGCACGCCGCGCACGAGCGCATCGTGTACGAGCGGCTCAAGGCCCAGTTGGCCGAGGGCGGGCACCGCATTGCCAGCCAGCCGCTGCTGATCCCCGCCACGTTTGCCGCCACCCCCGCCGAAGTGGCCGTGGCCGAAACCCAGGCCTACACCCTGGCTCTGCTGGGGCTGGAGGTCACACCGTTTTCAACCCGCACCCTGGCCGTGCGGGCCGTGCCCGCCGCCCTGGCCCAGGCCGATGCCGCCGAGCTGGCCCGCAGCGTGCTGGCCGAGCTGGGCCAGCACGACGCCAGCACCGTGGTGCAACGCGCCCAGCACGAACTGCTGGCCACCATGGCCTGCCACGGCGCGGTGCGGGCCAACCGCCGCCTGACGCTGGACGAAATGAACGCCCTGCTGCGCCAGATGGAAGCCACCGAGCGCAGCGACCAATGCAACCACGGCCGCCCCACCTGGCGGCAGCTGACCATGAAAGAGCTGGACGGCCTGTTCCTTCGCGGGCGTTGAGCCCCACCCCCATCGTCCCCACCGCCGCATGACCCCACCGCCAGCCTCATCCCACGGCACCCACACGCCGCAGCCCCCCGCCACCGCCATGACGCCGGTGACGGTGGTGTTCATCCTGGCCATGCTGCTGGGCGTGCAACCCGTCACCACCGACCTGTACCTGCCCGCGCTGCCCGCCATCCGGCAGGACTTTGGCGGCAGCCTGTCGCAGGCGCAGTTGACGCTGTCGGGCCTGCTGCTGGCGTTCGGCCTGTCGCAACTGGTGTGGGGGCCGGTGTCGGACCGCTGGGGCCGCCGCCCGGTGCTGTTGGTGGGGCTGGGGCTGTACACCCTGGCCGCCGTGGGGGCGCTGCTGGCCTCCAGCATGGGCTGGCTGGTGCTGTGGCGGGTGCTGCAAGGCGCGGCCATGGGCGCAGCGGTGATGGCCGGACGCGCCATCGTGCGCGACCTGTACGTGCCCGAGCAAGGCGCACGGGTGCTGAGCAAGGCCCTCAGCGGCCTGGGGGTGATTGCCGCCCTGTGCGCCCCCGTGGGCAGTGCGCTGGCCAGCGCCTGGAACTGGCGGGCGTCGCTGGGGGCGTTGGCGGTGTTCGGCGGCGTCACCCTGGTGGTGGTGGCCTGGCGCTTCAAGGAAACCGTGCAACACCCCAACCCGCGGGCCTTGAACCCGGCGGCCCTGGTGGCCACCTGGGGGCAGATCCTGCGCCACCCCACCTTCTGGGCCTACGGGCTGCTGGCCACGGCCTCGTATGCCGGGCTGTTCACATTCCTGGCGTCGTCGTCCTTCGTGTTCATTGACGTGCTGGGCCTGTCGCGCCTGGTGTATGGCTGGGCCATGTTCGCCATGGCGGCGTCGTACCTGATGGGCACCTTCCTGTGTCGGCGGCTGCTGGCGCGTTTCGGGGTGCAGCGCACGGTGCGGGTCGGGGGCTTCATCACCCTGGTCGGCGGCACGGTGCTGGGGGTGCTGCCCTGGGCGGGGGTGATTCACCCGCTGGCCATCCTGGTGCCGTTTTGCGTGTTCACGCTGGGCCACGGCATCCACCAGCCCTGCGGTCAGTCAGGGGCTGTGGGGCCGTTTCCGCAGGCCGCAGGCGCGGCTTCGGCCCTCAGCGGCGTGTTGATGATGGTGGTGGCCTTTGCCGTGGGCAGCTGGCTGGGCTGGCGCATGGACGGCACGGTGTTTCCGCTGACCAACGGGGTGTGGTTCTGGGCCACCTTCCTCACCGGCACGGCCTGGACGCTGGTGCAGCGGCACGGGGGCTCGGGCACCCTCGCAGCGCCCGTGGCGGTGATGACCTCTTCCCAGCCCAAGCCATGACCCCACCCCTCCCCGACACGCACGCCCTCAACGGGCCCCGCCCCATCGCCCTGGTGGGCCCCACCGCCTCGGGCAAGAGCGGCGTGGCCCTGTGGCTGGCCGACGAGCTGGCCCGCCTGTGGCAGCAAGAGACGCCGCTGGAAATCATCAGCGTCGACTCGGCCCTGGTGTACCGCGGCATGGACATCGGCACCGCCAAGCCCACGCCCGCCGAGCTGGCCCGCGTGCCCCACCACCTGATCGACATCCGCGACCCCGCCCAGGCCTACAGCGCCGCCGAATTCGCCGCTGACGCCCGGCGGCTGATCGCCGACATCCACGCCCGGGGCCGCCATGCGCTGCTGGTGGGCGGCACCCTGCTGTACCTGAAAGCGCTGCTGGAGCCCATGGACGACCTGCCCCCCGCCCAGCCCGAGCTGCGCGCCGTGATCGACGCCCAGGCACGCGAACAAGGCTGGCCCGCACTGCACGCGGAACTGGCGCAGGTGGACCCGATCACCGCCCAGCGCCTCAGCCCCAACGACAGCCAGCGCATCGGCCGCGCGCTGGAGGTGTACCGCGCCACCGGGCAGCCGCTGTCGGCCCTGCACACCCGCACGGCACGCACCGAGGCCGACACACCGCCCGCCGAACTGCCCATGCCCGTCATCAGCCTGGAGCCCACCGACCGCGCCTGGCTGCACCAGCGCATTGCCCAGCGTTTCGAGCAGATGCTGGCCCAGGGCCTGCTGGACGAGGTGCACACCCTGATGCAACGCCCCGACCTGCACGCCGACCTGCCCAGCATGCGCTGCGTGGGCTACCGCCAGGCGTGGGAGGAAATGCAATGGATTCAGGAGCACTCTGCGCTTACAAACAAAGCGCTGGAGGCCAAAAACATTCGCAATATTCGGGAAACAGGCACGGCCGCCACCCGCCAACTGGCCAAGCGCCAGCTCACCTGGCTGCGCAGCATGCCCGGGCGCTGGGTGGAAGCCTGCGACCAACCCGACCTGCCCCAGCGCGTGCTGGCCCGCGTGCGCAGCGTGTGGGGATGAACCCCTTGCAAACCCTGCTCGACCACCCCTTTCATGACCAGCACACTGCGCCCTGCCCCCTGGGCGCCGACGGGCAGCCCGCACACGGCGAGGCGCTGCTGTGCGCCTTTGCCGGGGCCTCACCGGCCTGGGTGGATGGATTGATGGCCTTGCGCAACCGCGTGGTCAGCCGCCTGGGCCTGAAAACCGGCCCCATGCCGTCGGCCCCGGCCAACCCCGCCACGCTGGACCTGCGCGTGGGACAGACGCTGGGGCTGTTTCGCATCCTCCACACCGCGCCGGGCTGCGCCGTGATCGGTGAGAACGACCGCCACCTGGACTTTCGCATCGTCATCCAGCATCAGGTGCCCACCGACGGGCCGCCCCGGCTGGTGGTGGGCACGGGGGTGCGCCCCCACAACGCCTGGGGTTGGGTCTACCTGGCCGCGGTGTGGCCGGCGCACTGGGTCATTTCCAAGGTGATGGTGCGCCGCGTGGCTCAGGCGCTGGGTGGGGTGACCCGCTCGCCACTGGGCAGCTGAGCAAACCGCCCCTGCTCGCGCGGGTGCACCGCGTCAGGCGCAGGCCAGGGCCAGCCGCCAAAGCCCGTGCGCTGGTAGTCGGCAAAGGTCTGGCGGATTTCGGCCTGGGTGTTCATGACAAACGGGCCGTACTGGGCCACGGGTTCACCGATGGGGCAGGCCTGCAACAACAGCAGCTCCACCTCCTGCGGGCCGTTGACCAGCTCGCAGTCCACGGGGCCGTGCAGCTGGGCCACATGGCGGGTGGGCAGCGTGTGGCCGTCCACCTGCACCTCACCCGGCCCCAGGCTGTAGAGCATGCGCAGGGTGTTGGCCCCCACGCTGGCGGGCAGCGTCCAGCGGGCGTGGGGCTGCAGGCGCACGGTGGCCATGGCCACGTCGCCCTGCGGCTGGCTGGCCCAGGAGTCGGGCGGCGGTTCCAGACCCTGCAAATCCCCCAGGCGCCCGGCCACGCACACCACCTGGGTGTGGCGGCCTTCAGCGTCGGTCAGGGTGACGCGGGGCATGTGCTCGTGCCAGAACATGGTGAAGTGGGGCTTCACCATCTTGTGGCTGGCGGGCAGGTTGAGCCAGATCTGGAACAGCTCGGTGGTGTTGCCCGCCTCTTGGTTGAGCATGGGGAACATTTCGCAATGGACGATGCCCGCCCCCGCGGTGAGCCATTGCACATCGCCCTGCCCGTAACGGGCGGTGGCCCCCACCGAGTCGCTGTGGTCGATGTAGCCCTGGCGCACCAGGGTGACGGTTTCAAACCCGCGGTGCGGGTGGGCGGGAAAGCCCGGCACGTTGTCGCCGTGGTACAGGCTCCAGCCGTCACGGGCGCTGAAGTCACTGCCCACGTTGCGCCCTTGCAGGCTGGCGGCCACGCCCAGGTCGGCCTTGCCCGCGGGGTAGGCGTCGTGGTGGTGCACGCAGAACAGAAAGGGGTCGATGGTGGGCCAGGGGCTGGGGCTGGGCGGCAGGGCCGCCATGGCCATCCAGGCGTTGGTGGGAGGGTTGGGGGTCGAGTGGGGCATGGTGTGTCCGATTGTCCCCGGCTTGGCGGCTGTCACGCCATCAATGGGG
>DASUON010000316.1:0-7970 GCA_036276615.1 Burkholderiaceae bacterium | reverse complement strand
CATCAGGGCCAGCAACGCGGCTTCGTCGGTGGCAGACAGGGTGCTGGTGCTGGACTTGAGGGGGTGGCTGTCAATCGGGCTCAGGCGTCCGCCGGGCTGTGCCGTCTGTTGCAGCCCCTTCAGATACTCGGCGTCCATTTCAGCGCACACGAACGGATTGAGGCGGGTCTTCACAGGCACGTTTTGCGCGGCCAACTTCGTGGCAACGGCGTCAGACAGGTCCGTTGCGTGTTGGGTGCTTCGGTCCCGGTAAATGTGACTGGTGCCCACCTCCAGGCGGTACAGACAGGCATCGGTCACCAGCGCAACGCCTTGCGTCTGCATGGCACGGTGGCTGGCGTCGTAAAGCTCGCGAGCTTGAGGGTTGATGGGTTTCACGGTGGGGGTCGCGCATCCACCCAAGAAAAGGGCCGTGGACAACACGGCGATGGCGCCCGTCATTTTCTGAAGCGTGTGTTTGTTCATGAGTCCTCCAAGAAATCAAAGAACCAAGAATGTAATTTATTGTTCAAGATCAATGAGGACCTCTGTGGCGCAACGAGTCGTTCAGTCGCCGGTGGGCGTTGTGATCTGATGTAGCCTTGCCCCTCTCAACCTGCCATCATTCACCTTCAACACACAAGCGGAGCAACTCATGGAACTCGAATGGTTCAGGCCCGCCGCCTTCTTTGGATCGGTGGTGTTTGCCCTGTTGGGCGTCGTTGTGTTCTGGCTGGCCTTCATCGTCATCGACAAGCTCACCCCCTACAACCTGTGGGAGGAGCTGGTGGAAAAACAGAACATGGCACTGGGCATGGTGGTTGCGGCCATGAGCCTGGGCATCTCTCTCATCGTGGCTGCGGCCATTCACGGATAACGGTCAAGGTATTGCCATGAACCCCTTTGTCGACTACATCGCTCATCACCCGGCCATCCTGGCCGACCACCAACCCCTGAGCGAAGACGAGCAGGACGAACTGTTCGACGGACTCAACCACCCCGACTTGCCCGACGACTGCATGACGGCCGAAATGGCCGATGGCTTCCTGGTGGGCTGCGTGCTCAGCCCCAACCCGGTGGACACCGCCGCCTGGCTGGAGGTGGTGTTTGGCCAGGCCAGCATGCCCCCGTGCAGCAGCCCCGAGGCCCGCGACCGCCTGCTCAGCCTGGTGCTGCGCCGCTGGCGCGACATCCAGCA
Source organism: Burkholderiaceae bacterium (assembly GCA_036276615.1). Lineage (GTDB taxonomy): Bacteria > Pseudomonadota > Gammaproteobacteria > Burkholderiales > Burkholderiaceae_C > UBA2334. Next base: position 6,793 of record DASUON010000316.1, on the reverse strand, counting down.
CGCGTTCACGCCCGAGTCCACCGACCGGGTGATGAACCAGGGCACCGAGGCCATGTTCATCCCCCTCATCGGCGAGGTGGACCCGGACGACGTCATCCACCCCGTGCAACTGGACGAGGAAGACCGCCGCGTGGGCGAGTGGCTGGGCCGCGACTGGTCGGTGGGGTTTTTCAGCGCCATACAGCACGACGACACCTGGAAGCACCTGCTGGAAGACGAGGAACACTGGGCCATGGTGGCCCCCGTGCTGCTGTACTTCCAGGGCCATGACCCCGCCCGCCCCGGCCACCTGATCGACACCGACCCCGACGCGCTGGGCGACATGATCCGTGCGCTCTACCGCATCGGCACCTACTGGCGCAACTTCAAGCAGGCGCTCGCGCATTCATGAGCGAGGCCCAGGCCGCGTCCGGCATGACCGGCACGGCCCGCCCACCCAAGCCGCCCCCGGTGGAGGTGGCGCTGCTGGTCAGCGTGTTCGTCGTGGCCGCCTGCGGCCTGCTGTACGAGCTGGCCGCCGGGGCCTTGGCCAGCTACGTGCTGGGCGACTCGGTGTTGCAGTTCTCCACCGTCATCGGCACCTACCTGTTTGCCATGGGGGTGGGCTCTTACCTGTCGCGCTTTTTCAACCGCCAGCTGCCCGCGCACTTTTTGCGCATTGAACTGCTGGTGGCCCTGGCCGGGGGGCTGCTGCCCGCCGCGCTGTTCGCCGTCAACGCCTACGCGCCCGGGGCCTTCCGGGTGCTGCTGTACGGCCTGGTGCTGCTGGTGGGTGTGCTGGTGGGGCTGGAGATTCCGCTGGTCATGCGCATCCTCAAGCGCAACGTGGTGCTGCGCGACCTGGTGTCGCAGGTGCTCACCTTCGACTACCTGGGCGCGTTGGCCGTGTCGCTGGCCTTTCCGCTGCTGTTGGTGCCCAAGCTGGGCCTGGTGCGCACCGGCCTGCTGTTCGGGCTGATGAACGCCGCCGTGGCCCTGTGGGCGCTGTGGCTGTTCCGGGCTGAGCTGCGGCACTTCCGCTCACACGCCGTGGCCTGCGGGGCCACGCTGCTGGTGCTGCTGGCCGCCTTTGCCGGGGCCGACGCCATCACCACCCGGGCCGAAGACAAGTTCTACGGCGGGCAGGTGGTGTACGCCGCCACCTCGCCCTACCAGCGCATCGTGGTCACCCACCAGTCTGGCGAGGGGCGGCTGGGCCACCGCCTGTTCCTCAACGGCAATTTGCAGTTTGCCGAGCGCGACGAATACCGCTACCACGAGGCCCTGGTGCACCCTGCGCTGCTGGCCCACGGCGCACCGCGCCACGTGGCCGTGCTGGGCGGCGGCGACGGCATGGCCGTGCGCGAAATCCTCAAGCACCCCAGCGTGCAGCACGTCACCCTGGTGGAGCTGGACCCGGCCATGACCGAGCTGTTCACCCGCACCCCGGCGCTGGCCGCGCTCAACGGCCATGCGCTGACCGATCCGCGCGTCACCGTGGTCAATGCCGACGCCTTCACCTGGCTGCAAGACAGCCCCGAGGTGTTCGACGCCATCGTGGTCGACTTCCCCGACCCCACCAACTTCGCCGTGGGCAAGCTCTACACCCAGAGCTTTTACGCCCTGCTGGACCATCACCTGGCCGCCAGCGGTTATGCGGTGGTGCAGACCACCTCGCCCCTGGTGGCCCGCCAGAGCTTCTGGACCGTGGTGGCCACGTTGGAATCGGTGGGCCTGCACACCGCGCCCTACCACGCCCACGTGCCCAGCTTTGGCGAGTGGGGCTACGTGGTCGCCAGCCGCCGTCCCTGGCGCCTGCCCGGGGCCGATGCCCCGTGGCCCGCGGGCCTGCGCTTCCTCAGCCCGCAAAGCCTGCCCCAGCTGTTCGACTTTCCGCTGGACATGGCCCGCGTGCCCGCCGAGGTCCACCGCCTGAGCAACCAGGTGCTGGTGCACACCTACGAGGCCGAATGGGGCCGGGTGATGAAGTGAGCCACCGGCTGGCGCGGCGCGAACTGCTGCAAGCCGGGGCCGCCGCCGCCCTGGTGGCCGCGTGTTCTCCCCCCACCGACCCCGCCGCCCCGCTGGACCTGAGCCGCGTGCAAGGCGGTTTTGTGGGCCCCGACCCGCAGCGCGGCCACACCCTGGTGCGAGACGCGGCGCAGGCGGCACTGGCCACCCCCGGGCGGGTGCGCCGTGTCCACACCCTGATTGCCGGGGGCGGCGTGGCCGGGCTGGCCGCCGCACGGGGCCTGATGCAGCAGGGCCAGCACGACTTTGCCCTGCTGGAGCTGGAAGACGAAGCCGGTGGCAACGCCCGTGCGGGCACGCTGCAAGGGCTGGCCTGCCCCTGGGGGGCGCACTACCTGCCCGTGCCCGGCCCCGACAACCCCGACCTGCAAGCCCTGCTGGCCGAGCTGGGCCTGCTGCACCGCGACGCCGCGGGCCGCTGGCAACCCGACGAACGCCACCTGGTCCACAGCCCGCAGGAACGCCTGTGGTTCAACGGCCAATGGCAAAGCGGCCTGCTGCCCCTGCAAGGCGTGGGCCCCGCCACCCTGGCCCAATACCGCCGCTTTGGCGAGCTGGTGCGCCACGCCCAGCAGACGGCCCGGGCGCAGGGCTTGCCCTTCCAGGTGCCCTTCGTCGGGCACTGGGTGGGGCATTGGGTGGGCCAGGGGCTGGGGCAATGGGGCGGACGATCGGCGCCGCCGTGGGCGGGGCGGGGCGTGTTGAATCACAAGCCAAATTCACCCTCTGCGCTTTTGCATATTGAGTTGGATGCTCTGTTTTTTGATGAATGGCTGACCCGGCAGGGCCTGACCGATCCCCACCTGCGCTGGTACCTGGACTACGTGTGCCGCGACGAATACGGGGCCGGGCTTACCCAGGTGTCGGCCTGGGCGGGCGTGCACTACTTTGCCGCCCGCCACGGCTTTGCGCTGCCGGGCGACCTGGCCCCTGCCGACCGGGGCGAGGCCGGCGCCACCGTGTTCACCTGGCCCGAAGGCAATGCCTTTGTGGTGCGCCGCATGGCCGCGCCGCTGGGCGAACGCCTGCACACCGGCTGGGTGGTGCAGCGCGTGGCGCAGACACGCCAGGGTGTGGCGGTGGACGCCCAGCACGCCGCCAGCGGCGAACGCGTGCGCTGGCTGGCGCAGCAGGTGGTGCTGGCGCTGCCCGCCCAAGTGCTGACCCGCGTGCTGGACGGCGACGCCTGGCCTGCCGCCCAGCGCCTGCGGGCCCAGGCCGCCCGCGTGCGCCACGCCGCCTGGGTGGTGACCAACCTGCACCTGCGCCAGCCACTGGCCGACCGGGGCGGCGCGGCCCCGTCGTGGGACAACGTGGCCTACCGCCCTGACGCGGCGGCCACGGGGTCGGGTGGCCTGGGTTACGTGGATGCCACCCACCAGGCCCTGCACCGTGCGCCCCAGGCCCCCACGGTGCTGACCCACTACCGCGCCCTGGGCACCGGCGTGGAGGCCCGCCGCCAGCTGCTGGCGCAACCGTGGACGCACTGGGTGGAACAGGCCGTGGCCGAGTGGCGCGATGCCCATCCCGACCTGCCCGGCCTGATCACCCACGCCAGCGTGGCCCGCCACGGCCACGGCATGGGTGTGCCATGCCCCGGATTTTTGAATGAAATAGGCCTCCAGCGCTTTTTCAAAAAGCGTGAGCAGCTATCAAAAGCAGAGCGAGAGTCCGCCCGCCTGCTCTGGGCCCACAGCGACGCCTCCGGCATGTCCACGTTCGAGGAGGCCTTTGCCCAGGGGCTGGCCGCGGGACGACGGATGGGGGCTGCCCTGTCCGGTGCATTTCCTGTGTAAAGTGGCATTTATATGAATGCTTGCTGAACAGTCATGGCCGCCATCGATGGGCGCTGGTGGCCGGGGACGCGGCACAACCCAGCGTGGGGGCACCCATGATTTCTTTCCCGTTGTCGGCGCGTCAGGAAACGACCTGGCTGGAGCATCTGGCCTTGTTGGCAGAGCTGCCATACCCCGGTTCTGTGCTCATGCCCACGGTGATGGCGGCGCTCAAGCGCGGCTTCCAGGCCGACATGAGCGTTGTGGTGTGGGTGGCCGGAGATCCGCTCAAACCCGCGGCCACCTGGATGGACCGGACCAACGGTTCCGTGCTGTCCGTCCAGAAAACCCGCATGGCCGACGTGTTCAAGGACTTTCCGCTCGACCTCCAGCTCCAGACCGATGGCGACCTGATCCGTCAGCTCCAGGCCATGCCTGGGGATGAAGACCACTGGGTTTACAAGGAGGCGCTCAACCTCCTGGGAGTGCACTGGGGGATTTGCGCCCCCTTGCTGGATGCACAGCGGCAGTGTCTGGGTTTCCTGTACCTGTACCGGGCCAAGGAGGCGGGGCCGTTTTCGGATGCCGACAACCAACGCCTCAAACGTGCCCGCGACCGCCTCCAGGGCCTGGGACGCACGCCCTCCACCCGGTTGCCACCCTGTTCGCACCGGCTGAGGCATGCTGCGCAGTTTCAGTTCGACATGCAGGGGCGCATGCTGGCGCGCAGCGCCCAGGGGGTGGAGCTGTTGTACCTGTACCAGAGCATGGGCGAGGGGCTGTTGGATTGGTGCTCGGACGGGTTGGAGGCCTTGCCGCCGCAAGTGCGCACTGCGGTGGCGCACCTGCTTGATCAAGCCCGCCAGGGCTCCGATGTGGCCCCCCTGCACTTCAGCGCCGATCTGCCCGCGGGCCGTTTCGACTGCCATGCCGAACTCATGCTTCCCCTGGACGATGCCCAACCCCAGGTGCTGGTGCGGATCAGCCTTCACGAGCCTTTGGACGTGGCGGTGGCCCGCTCGCTGCAGGGGGTGCCATGGGGCTTGCAGGAAAAACGCATCCTGGTGGCCACCACGCGGCAGCCCAGTTCCCAGCAGCTGGCCGACCACCTGGGGGTGACGGTCAGCACCCTCAAAAGCTACATCAACCGCTTGCAGGCCAAGGCCGGGGTGACCTCCCGGCAGGCCCTCATCGAGCGGCTGCTGACACAGCCCGCCCGCCCCTGATCGCCCTCATACCAGCCCTCCGTGGCGCGGCGGGGGCTGGCCCCGCCACCGTCCGCTGACCTCAATCCACCCGGCGCGCGTGCTTCACCCCGTACATGGAGCGGTCGGCCACGGCCAGCAGGGCTTCGGGGGTGTTGGCGTCGTCGGGGAACAGGGCGATGCCGATGCTGGCCCCCACCTGGGCCAGGCGAGGGGGATTGACCTGGGCCCCGGCGTGGGTCTGGATGGGTTGCACCACCGCCTCGTGCAGCTTGGCGGCCACGCGCTGGGCGTCGTCCTTGGACTCGATGCCGCTGAGGATGACCAGGAACTCGTCACCCCCGATGCGGGCCACCGTGTCCACGCCGCGCACACGGCTTTGCAGGCGCACGGCCACCACCTGCAACACCTCGTCGCCGGCCCTGTGGCCCAGCCCGTCGTTGACGCTTTTGAACCCGTCCAGGTCCACAAACAGGGCCGCGGCCTTGCGGCGGCTGCGGGTGGCCTGGCTGCAGGCCATGTCCAGGCGGTCACGCGCCAGGCGCAGCGAGGGCAGGCCGGTGAGGGCATCGTGGTTGGCCAAACGGGCAATTTCCTCGCGCTGTGACATCACCTCGCGCATCAGGCGCTTGAGGGACTCCTGGTGGTCGCTGATGCCGATCACCACCACATAGGCCAGCAGTGACACCGTTGACACCGCATACACCCACACCACCGGGTTGGTGGGGTATTGGGGGCCAAGGCGCACGGGCAACCAGCCGTTCACGTAGGCCAGGCCCACCAGCGACACCCAGGCCAGCGAACCCGCCATCACCCACAGCAGCCGACCCTTGGGCAGCACCATGGCGGCCAGCACGTTGGTGATCGCAAAAAACACGATGCCGTTGCCTTGCAGCCCGGTCAGCAACGTGGCCACACCGCTGCCCAGCAGGAACAGGGCCAGTGGCGTGCCCTCGTACAACCACGTGGGCATGCGGCGGCGCACCAGGTAGGCCACAAGGAAGCCCAGCGGCATCAGCATGGCCGCCAACAGCAGGTTTTCAATGGGACGGCCCGAGGCGATGGAGCGCAGGGGCAGGCCGATCAAGGCCATCACGCTGACCAGGGCCACGGCGCGCCAAGTCCGCTCGGCGAACACGGCGTGAACCTGGGCCACCTCGTCGGCGGTGGTGTGGGATCCGTTGGTTGGGGTCACGTCAGGTGCTTTCCTCGTTTGCCCGCAAACGCCTGTGCGATGCTGAACTGGCGCGATCCGGGGTGCAGTTCAAAACCCTGCCCGGCCTCCAGGGGGCCCGCCTTCACCACCGACAGGTAGAACCCGCAAAAGCCGCTTTGGGCCATGCGTTTGCTGGCCTGCGCAAAACCCATGACGGCATTGAACTTGAAGCAGGGCTGGCGTGGCTCGCTCACGCGCAACACGCAGTCGGGAAAGTGCAGCTCGTCGCCCACCCAGGCGTCGGCCTCCAGCAGCCCGCTGAGGCTGAGGTTTTCACCCATGAAGCCGGGGGGCAGCGGCTCGTCGAACAGGCTCACACCGTGTTCGCGCCGCTGCGCCTGCCAGAAGGCCATGTGTTCGGTGGGGTAGGCGTACACCGCCTTGCCCAGGCCGCCGTGCACGCTGGGGTCGGCCTGCTCGTCGCCCGCCAGGCCCAGGGTTGACACGGCCACCGGGCCGACCACCGACCGCTTGCCAATGGCGCTGAGGATGCGTCGCCCACCCACGTCCAGGGGGGCCGCTTGTCCGATGTTGAGGCTCAGGATTTGCATGGGCAGCATCTTGCCTCAACGCATGCCGATGCGGGC
>DASUON010000315.1:0-6639 GCA_036276615.1 Burkholderiaceae bacterium | reverse complement strand
CTGCGCGTGGCCGGCACCATCGAACTGGGCGGCTTTGACCTGCGCCTGGACACCCCGCTGGCCCGCACCCGTGCCGAGATGCTGGTGCGCCGCATCGAACAAGTGTTTCCCGAGGTGGCCGACACCCGCACGCCGGAACAGGGCGGTGACCCACAGTTCTGGTGCGGCCTGCGGCCGGCCACACCGACCAACATCCCGCTGATTGGCCGCACCCCGGTGGCCGGTCTGTGGATCAACGCGGGCCACGGCACCCTGGGCTGGACCCACGGCGCCGGGTCAGGCAAGGCCCTGGCCGAACTGATCAGCGGCGAGCGCCCCGCCATGGCCTTCCGTTTTGCGGGCGAGTCGGCTCCGTCGGCCGCCGTGACGGCAGGACACCCCGTGCTGCAACCGGCCCAGCGCAGCTGAGCCGCAACCCCCGGCGAAACCTGGCCCGGGGGATTCACCGACAATGCAAGGTCAGCCTTCCATTGATCGACCACCATGTCCACCACCCCCGCAGCCTTCACCGAACAGGACCTGCGTGCCGCGCTGGGGCAGTTTGCCACCGGCGTCACCATCGTCACCACCCGCGCCCCCCTCGGTCAGCCGGTGGGCCTGACGGTCAGCAGCTTCAATTCGGTGTCGCTGTCCCCGCCTTTGGTGTTGTGGAGCCTGGCGCACACGGCGTCCACCCTGGACGCGTTCACGCACTGCGGGCACTACGCCATCCATGTGCTGTCGGCGGCGCAAAGTGCCTGGGCACAACAATTTGCCACCCGTGGGGTGGACCGGTTCGCCAACGTGCCCACCCACCCCGGGCTGGGCGGCGTGCCGTTGCTGCCGGACTGCCTGGCCACGTTTGAGTGCCGCAACCGCAGCCGCCATGTCGAGGGTGACCACATCATTTTTGTGGGGGAGGTGCTGCGCTGCTCTCACTCGCCCCGTGGTGAGCCGCTGATGTACCACCGCGGAACGTTGTCCGTGCCCAGCCCCAGCCCCGAACGGGCCATGGCCTGAGGACACAACCCGGGGAGATCAGTTCAGGTCAAGTTCCACGGCCGCCAACGCGGGGTGAAGCTGGTCTTCCCACAGCTCCAACTCGGCCGCATCCACCTGCAGGTGGCTCAGGCAGTCGGCGCCATGCCGCGTCCATTCGCGCGATTCAGGCAGTTGTTCGTGCCGGGCCACCAGGTACTCGGCCACCAAACCCATGGCCACCAAACCACGCACCGCCTCGGGCAAGGCGGAATCCGTCAGGCAGGTGAAGTCGTGGTGCAGGCGAATGGCAAACGCCACCTCTGCGGACAAGCGCCAGGTGCGCGCCACGATGGCACCCACCACCGCGTGGTCGGTTCGGTGGTTGGCGTTTTCGGTCTGGACAAACGTCCGGTCCTTGCGGGCAAGCGCTTCCACCATGGTGGAACCGTAGCCCTTGACCCCTTGCATCATCACCGGGATGCCCACATGGCAAAACAAGCCGAAGCTGTAGGCCAGCCCGGCATCCATGGAGTACAGCTGGGTGCCAATGTGCTCACAGGTGATGGCCCGGCGCGTGGAGCTTTCCCAGAAATGCGCCAGCACCGCCGAGGACGGCCGGATGGCGCTGCGGGTCAAGAAGCCCGACAACAAACGCACGGAGGGATTCAGTCCCACCACGGTCAAGGCCTGCCCCACGGTGTTCACGGGGTGTGCCAGGCCGTACAACGGGCTGTTGGCCTGGCGAATCAGGGCCGCCGCCATGGCCACATCGGCGCTGGCAATGCGGTCGATTTCGACAATGTCCGGTTCGGCGGTGGCCGTGGCATTTTGCAAACGCACCAGCAACTCGGGGCAGGGGGGAATGATGATGTCACGCACGGGGCCGTGCTGACGGGCGTGATCCAGTTCCTGGCTGATGCGATCGGTGGTCATTGTTCCATCATAAGCGCCCAGGGGGGCATTGGACGGTGACAAATCTGATCCATGTCAGGTACCGCCCGCGCAGTTCCCCGACAATGGCGCCCATGCGTGCTTTGCTGGTCGACGACCACTTGTTGTTTCTGCAGGGGCTCCAGTTTTTGCTGCAAGACCTGGATCCCGCACTGGTGTGCCAGACCGCCACCAGCGTGGCCGAGGCCCTGTCGCTGCCCGGCCCGTTCGATGTGATTTTGCTGGACTACCGCCTGCCCGACAGCGACGGCGCCTCGGGCCTGCAACGGGTCCGGGCTGCACACGCACAGGCGACCGTGGTCATGCTGTCGAGCATGGATGACGAGTCGCTGGCCCGAGAACTGATGGACCAAGGTGCGGCCGGTTACGTTCCCAAAAGTGCCGACACCCCTGCGCTGATCCAGGCACTGCGCACGGTGCTGAGGGGAGGGTCCTTCCCGTCGTCGGCCACGGCCGTGCGATCACGCCCCTCCGACACCTCCAGCGCCACCGTGGTGGCGGCACTGTCTCCGCGCCAGGTGGACTGCCTGCTGGCCCTGGCGGAAGGGAAATCCAACAAAGCCATTGCCCGTGACCTGGGCCTGGCCGACAGCAGTGTGAAAACCCACCTGTCGGCCGCGTTCCGAACCCTGGGGGTGACCAACCGCACCGAGGCCGTGTACAAGGCTGCCGCACTGGGCCTGGTGCCCGGCATGAACGGGTAAACGCGCTGCCCCCATCAGGGCTCGGCCGTGCAGGTGCCCTGGCCTTCGACGATGCCACGCCAATCGCTCCGCCAGTGGCCAGCGTCCAGATCAATCTGGATGCGCTCGTTGTCCAATGCCGTGAGGACGGTGTGCCCGGCCAGACGGAAGCTGTGCACCGACACCCCATCCACCGCCACCGCCTGCAAACGACGACGCGAATGGTGCAGCGTCACCACCCGATCCCAGGTCTGGCGCTGCGGCAGGTACACCAACTCGCAATGCAACTGGGTGACGGTGGTGGCAGGGGCCTTTTTCGTGGCGGCCCAGACGCTGCCCCCAACCCAAATCAGACACAGGGCAAGCCCCCACCGCCAGACCGCCAGGGGGCCTGTCACTCGGTGGCCCCCTGAGCCAAACGTTCGCTCTTCCAGTACACGTCGTCCCCCGCCGAACCGTCGGGACGGTACCGGTTCAAGGTGCGGGCCAGCACAAACATCAGGTCGGACAGGCGGTTGAGGTACTGGCGGGGTTCGTCCCGCAATGCCTCTTCGTTGCCCAGGGCCACCACCGCACGTTCTGCCCGGCGTGCCACCGTCCGGCAGACATGGGCCTGTGCGGCGGCACGGGTTCCGGCGGGCAGGATGAACTCCTGCAAACGCGGCAAGAGTTCGTTGAACGCGGCCAACGCCTCGTCCAAGGCCAGCACCGCGTCAGCCTTGAGCAACTCGAACCCGGGAATGCTGAGTTCACCGCCCAGGTTGAAAAGCTGGTGCTGGATGTCCACCAGAACGTCCCGCACGCTGGTCGGCATGTCTTCACACAGCAGCAGACCGATGTGCGAGTTCAACTCGTCCACATCGCCCATGGCGTGTACGCGCAGGCTGTGTTTGCTGACGCGCTGGTTGTTGCCCAGCCCGGTGGTGCCGTTGTCCCCGGTGCGCGTGGCGATTTGTGTGAGTCGGTTGCCCATGGCTGTGGCGTGAATCCGTTCAAGAAGGAGGGGCCCCGAACCAGGTCAGTCGGGCAACACCACATCGGCACCCGCCCGCTCGGAGGGCCGCTCCATGTACCGGGGCAGACACACAGTGAGTGTGGTGCTCGGATCGGTGTCGTTGGTGTCCATGCGGATGGTGCCATGCATGGCGGTGGTCAGCAAACGGGCGGAGTATGTCCCCAGTCCGCTCCCGCCCACTTTGCCCGAGGTGACGAACTTGTTGAAGAACGTGCTGCGCACTTCCGGCGGAACCGCCCCAGGGTTCTGCAGCACGACCCGCAACGGGTTCTCGTCCTTGAGCACCACCGTGACCGCAGAACCGGGCGGTGCCGCCTCACACGCGTTTTTCAGCAGGTTCTGAAACAGCGAATGGCACAGCGCCTCATCCCCCAGGGCCTGGGGCAGCTCCTGCCCCACCGGCATGTCGACATCGACCGACACGGTGAGGTTCTTGTCGGCAAACGCCGCCCGCGCCAAGGCGGCGAGCTTGTGCAGCACGTCCCCCAAGGGCACGGGTTGGGCATCCAGGCGGTATCGGCCCGTTTCCATCTTGTACAAATCCCCGCCCAGGCTGACCGTGGTCAGGGCCTGCTGCGCGGTGTCGGCCATGAGTTTGAGGGTGCCCACATGGCGGCGGGGCATGTCGTCCTCCGCCACCAGGCTGTTGGCCATGCCCATCAAGCCCGACAGCGAGCCTTTGAGGTCATGGCGGGTGAGGTTTTCCACCTCCTGGCGCAGACGGGCGTTTTCCAGCATGGCGTCGTACTCGGACTGCAACTGCCTGCGCATGTCGATGACGCGCAGAAAGTTGCGCACCCGCTGGCGCAACAGGCGCGGTGACGAGGCCTTGCCCACAAAGTCGACCGCGCCCAGCTCCAGCCCGCGGGCGCGGGCATCGTCGCTGGCATCGGCCGTGACGAACATCACCGGGATGTTGGCCGTGGCGGGGGAGTTACGCATGCGAGCCACCACCTCGAAGCCGTCCAAGTCCGGCATCTGCACGTCCATCAGCACCAGATCCGGCTGGGGCGTTTGGGCACACAGTTCCAGGGCTTGCCGTCCCCCAGAGGCCGCACGAACGTCGTACTCGTCTGCAAACATTTTTTGCAGCACGCTGCGGCTGGTCGGGTTGTCGTCCGCCACCAGGATGCGCAGCGCAGGCAGATCGATCGCGTCTGACGCATCGCGATCTTCGGGGTCCACAGTGGATGACACGGTGAGGGACGCCGGGCGGATGGGCGAACTCGGATCGCGTTGAAGCAAGCGCTCCAGGCGGTCCCGCAGGTTGGCGGCGTTGTAGGGTTTGACCAGCAAACCATGCACGCCCGCCGCAATCACGTCTTGAATGCGCTTGCGCTCGGTTTCTGCCGTGATCATGAGAAACGGCAGCCCACCCAGCTTGGGGTCGCTGCGAACGGCTTGCAGAAAAGCCAAGCCGTTCATCACCGGCATGTTCCAGTCCGACAGGATCACATCCACCTTGTGGGCACGGGCCTGGCTCAACCCCACCGCGCCGTTCTTGGCCGTGATGATCTTCGTCCACCCCATGGCCTTGAGCTGGTTGACGGTGACCGACCGCATCAACTCCTGGTCATCAACAACCAAGATGGTCAGACGGTCAAAAGGTCCAGGCATGGCGTGAAAGCACTCCGGCGGGATAATGAAATCATTATCCTGAATCACCCGCCTCTTGCCGCACACGGAGCCCCCATGAATGCCGCAACCCCCCCCGCACACCTGCTGCCCAGCCCCCAAACTCGGGAGGTTCCAGCGGAGTTGATTTCCGCGCTGAACAACCGTTTTGGCACCCAATGCTCCACGGCCCTGGTGGTGCGCGAACAGCATGGGCGGGACGAATCGGCCTTCACCCACGTGCCCCCGCCTGCGGCCGTGGTGTTTGCCGAGTGCACCCAAGACGTGGCCGATGCCGTCCGACTGGCCGCAAGCCACAAGGTGCCCGTCATTCCGTTTGGCATGGGCTCATCGGTGGAAGGCCACCTGCTGGCGGTGCAAGGTGGCATCAGCATTGACGTGAGTCGCATGAACCGGGTGCTGTCGGTCAACGCAGAAGACCTGACCATGACGGTGCAACCCGGCATCACCCGCAAAGCCGTCAACGAAGCCATCCGGGACCAGGGCCTGTTCTTCCCCATCGACCCGGGGGCCGATGCATCCATCGGCGGCATGGCCGCCACCCGAGCCAGCGGCACCAACGCCGTGCGTTACGGCACCATGCGCGAAAACGTGCTGGCCCTGGAGGTGGTGACCGCCCGTGGCGACACCCTTCGCACCGGCACCCGCGCCAAAAAAAGCAGTGCCGGTTACGACCTGACCCGCCTGATGGTGGGCAGCGAGGGCACGCTGGGCCTCATCACCGAGGTCACCCTGAAGCTGTACCCCCTGCCCGAAGCGATCTCCGCCGCCACCTGCGTGTTCCCCAGCATTGAAGCGGCGGTGCGCACCACCATCCAGATCATCCAGCTGGGCATCCCCATTGCCCGGTGCGAGCTGATCGACGCGGGCACGGTGCGCATGGTCAACGCCCACGCCAAATTGAACCTGCCCGAAGCCATCATGCTGCTGATGGAATTCCACGGCTCCCCAACCAGTGTGAAGGAGCAGGCCGAGATGGTTCAGGACATCGCCGACGACCACAGCGGCCAATCCTTCCAATGGGCCACCACCCCCGAAGAACGCACCCGCCTGTGGACGGCTCGGCACAACGCCTACTTTGCCGCGGTGCAAAGCAGGCCGGGTTGCCGGGCCATCTCCACCGACACCTGCGTGCCCATCAGCCGACTGGCCGATTGCCTGCTGGACTCCGTGACCGAAGCCAATGCCTCCGGCCTGCCCTACTTTCTGGTGGGGCATGTGGGCGACGGCAACTTCCACTTTGGCTACCTGATCGACCCCGACAACTCCAATGAGCGAGCGGTGGCCGAGGGCCTCAACCACCAGTTGGTGGCACGTGCGCTGTCACTGGGCGGCACCTGCACCGGCGAACACGGGGTGGGTCTTCACAAGATGGGCTTCTTGCGGGACGAGGCC
>DASUON010000314.1:0-3528 GCA_036276615.1 Burkholderiaceae bacterium | reverse complement strand
GCCTGACCCAAAAGGCTTTCGAAGGCGTGGAAAAGCTGGTCGAGCTGAACATCCAGGCCACCAAGGCTGCCCTGGCTGAAACCGCCAACCACACCCAAGCCGTGCTGAGCGTCAAAGATGCGCAAGAACTGCTGGCCCTGCAAGCCGGTCTGGTCCAGCCCCTGGCCGAAAAGACCGCTGCTTACAGCCGCCACCTGTACGACATCGCTTCCGGCACCACCGGCGAATTCGCCAAAGCCGCCGAAGCCCAGGCCGCTGACGCCCAAGCCAAGTTCATGTCCGTGGTGGACAACGCTGCCAAGAACGCCCCCGCCGGTTCCGAAACCGCCGTGGCCGTGATGAAGAGCGCCGTGTCCGCCGCCAGCAACGCCATGGAATCGGTGCAAAAGGCTGTGAAGCAAGCCACCGAAATGGCCGAAGCCAACTTCAACTCCGTGGCCGCCACCGCTGTGAACGCCGCCAAGACCACCACCGCTGCCAAGAAGCGCTGATCGTCTGCTCTGAGTTTTTCCGGTTGTCTCCTCGGGTCCTTCTCGAAATTGCATTTCTCGGACCCCTTGGGCCTCGTCGCAAGACGAGGCCCTTTTTTTTGCCCTCGCCGAATCAGCGTTGCGTCAGCGGGATGCGCCGGGCAGCCAGCAAGGCCTTGAGCTGCGGCAAGGCGGCCTCCATGGCGGCACGCCCGGCGGCCATGGCGCGTTGACGCTCGCCAAAGGCCGCACTGCCCACGCCTTTTAGGTCAGGACGAACCACCACCTGGGCGGCCTTGAGCTCGTGCTGGTTGATGGTCTGTCCCATGATGGCAAAGGTCTGCAACATCACCGACAGCGTGTCGGTGGCGGCTGTGGCCGTGGGTGGGCTGGAAATGTCCACCGCCACCACAAACTCCGCCCCCATGCCCAAGGTCTGGCTCACGGGCACGGGGGCCACCAAGCCGCCGTCCACGTACTCCCGGCCTGAAATCGGTACCGGCTGAAACACACCAGGCACCGAGCTGGACGCCCGCACGGCGGTGCCCGTGTCTCCCTGGCGAAACACGATGCCCTGCCCAGTGGCCAGGTCGGTGGCCACGATGCCCAGGGGCAGCGCCATGGCCTCGATGGGTTTGCCCTGGGTCTGGGTGCCGATGTAGCGAGCCAGCGCCTGACCCTTGAGCATGCCGCGGTTGGCAAAGGGCAGCGTCCAATCGGTGAGCGTGGCCTCTTCCATGGACAGGGCCATTTGCTCCAAGGCCTTGCCATCCAGCCCGCTGGCGTACAACGCGGCCACCACACTGCCCGCCGAGGTGCCCACCACCAGGTCCGGGCGGATGCCGTATTTTTCCAGCACCTGGATCACGCCCACATGGGCAAAACCACGCGCCGCGCCCCCGCCCAGGGCCAGGCCGATGCGGGGCGGTCGGGTGGGCACGGGAAGCGCCGGGGCCGGTGTCGGCACGGCAACGTCGGAAGCCGAGGGGCGCGTCACCGACACCGACCCGCAACCCACCATCCCCACACCCAGCGCCAACAAACAAGCCCGGCGACGCCACAGACCACCCGTTTTCACGGGCTTAGCCAAATATTCAATAGGAATCATTCTCGTTAGTGATAAGATGCCAATCATCCACTGTACCCGCCCTTCACTGCCATGAACCGCTTCAACGTCATCGCGTCATCCCTGGCCCTGGCCACCCTGGTGTCCACGTCGGTCCACGCCCAGGACAAGGTCCTGAACCTGTACTCCGCCCGTCACTACCAGACCGACGAGGCCATGTACGACACCTTCACCAAGAACACCGGCATCAAGATCAACCGCGTGGACTCGGACGACGCGGGCATTGTCGCCCGCCTCAAGGCGGAAGGTTCGGCCTCCCCTGCCGACGTGATCCTGCTGGTGGATGCCGCCCGGCTCGCCTCTGCCGAAGCCCAAGGCCTGTTTCAGCCCATCAAATCAACCAAGTTGGACCAGTTGATTCCGGCCAACCTGCGTGCCATGCCCACAGCCGATGGCGTGGCATGGACCGGGTTTTCCACCCGAGCCCGCGTCATCGTCTTTGACCCGATGCGCGTCAAGGCAGCTGACGTGGCCACCTATGAACAACTGGCTGACCCCAAGCTCAAAGGGCTGCTGTGCGTTCGCTCTGGATCGCACCCATACAACCTGTCGCTGTTTGCCACGGTGGTGGAGCGTTTGGGTGACGAGAAGGGCGAAGCCTGGCTCAAAGGCATGGTCGACAACATGGCCCGCCCTCCCAAAGGCGGTGACACCGACCAGATCAAGGCCGTGGCATCGGGTGAATGCGGTGTGGCACTGACCAACACCTATTACGCCGCCCGCCTCATCAAGTCCAGCAAGGCCGACGAAAAGGCGGTGATGGAAAAGGTGCGTGTGGTCTTTCCCAACCAAGGCACTTCGGGCACCCACGTCAACATCGCAGGCGCGGCCGTGGCCAAACATGCCAAGCACAAGACGGAGGCCATCCAGTTCATGGAATACCTGGCCAGCCCATCGGCGCAGGAGTACTTTGCCAACGGCAACAACGAGTACCCGGTGGCCATGGGATCGAAAGTGGACAACACGGCACTGAAAGCCATGGGCGGCGAGCAGTTCAAGGCCGAGAACATTCCCCTTGCGGTGGTGGCCAAGAACCTGACCAAAGTCCAGCAGATGCTGGACCGCGTCGGCTTCAAGTGATCTGCGTCGGTGATCTCCGCGCATAATTGACGTTTACGTTAACGTCAATCACGGAGACTCACATGGAAATTGCAGGCAAGGTATTCATCGTCACCGGTGCAGCGTCGGGGCTGGGCGAAGGCACGGCTCGGATGCTGGCGGCCAACGGCGCCAAGGTGGTGCTGGCCGACATGCAGGTGGAAAAAGGCGAAGCCGTCGGCAAGGACATGGGCGGCGTCTTTGTCAAATGCGATGTCAGCAGCGAAGCCGACGGCTTGGCGGTGGTGCAGGCCGCCACCGCCTTGGGCAAGCTGATGGGCTTGGTCAACTGCGCAGGCATCGCCCCGGCTGAAAAAACCGTGGGCAAAAACGGCCCCCACGCATTGGCCACCTACACCAAGACCCTCATGGTCAACCTGGTGGGCACGTTCAACATGATCCGTCTGGCGGCTGACGCCATGTGCAAGAACGAGCCCGAAGCCACGGGCGAGCGTGGCGTGCTGATCTCCACGGCCAGCGTGGCCGCTTACGACGGGCAAATTGGGCAGGCGGCCTACGCTGCCTCCAAAGGTGGCGTGGTGGGCATGACCCTGCCCATTGCCCGTGACCTGGCCCGCAATGGCATCCGCAACATGACCATCGCCCCCGGCATCTTCGGCACCCCCATGCTGTTCGGCATGCCCCAGGAGGTGCAGGACGCGCTGGCCGCGGGAGTCCCATTCCCCAGTCGACTGGGCACGCCGCAGGACTACGCCAAGCTGGTCAAGCACATCATCGAAAACGACATGCTCAACGGAGAGGTGATCCGCCTCGATGGCGCCATTCGGCTGGCCCCCCGCTGAATGCCCACTGTGGCGTGGACGGCCACAAACC
>DASUON010000313.1:0-3130 GCA_036276615.1 Burkholderiaceae bacterium | reverse complement strand
AGGAACAGCGGGCGCACCAGCGCCACGGCGTGCGACAGCGGCAGCACCTCGGACAGCCAGCGCACCGCCTGGGGCAGTTGTTCCAGGGGGAAAAACACGCCGCTCAGGAACATCATGGGCGTGAGCCCCAGCGTGAAGTAGAAGGTGAAAAAGTCATAGCCCTTGGCCAGCGCGTTGAACACCAGCGCCATGCAGGAAAAGGTGATGCCCGTGAGCGCCAGCACCGGCAGGGCCACCAGCAGCTTGGGGCTGTGGCTGATGCCCAGCACCAGCATCACCCCCAGGATGGCCAGCACCGTGAACACGCTCTTGAACGCGGCCCACAGCATTTCGGCCAGCACCACGTCGTCCAGCCGCACGGGGGCGTTCATGATGCCGTCCCAGGTCTTTTGCACATGCATGCGCGAAAAGGCCGAGTACAGCGCCTCGAAGGTGGCAGCGTTCATGGCGCTCATGCAGATGCTGCCGCTGGCCAGGAACAGGATGTAGGGCACCTGTTGCCCGCCCAGCGGCACCTGGCCCACCAGGGCACCCAGCCCGTAGCCAAAGGCCACCAGCCACATCAGCGGTTCGGCAATGTTGCCCACCAGGCTGGGAATGGCCAGCTTCTTCCACACCAGCAGGTTGCGCAGCCACACCGGCCACCAGCGCATGGAGAGTTGGGGCGCACGCCAGACAGACGGCGCAGCAGGGTGGGGCAGGGATGTGGGGTGGGTGTTCGACATGCCCGCATTGTGCGCAAACTGCCGCAACCCTGTGCTTTACAGTGGCGGCCCAGCCCATTTGCGCACTTGTGTCCAACTTTTCACCGGAACCCCTGCCCATGACCACGCTCGGCACCCCCTTGTCTCCCCACGCCACCAAAGTGATGCTGCTCGGCTCCGGCGAGCTGGGCAAGGAGGTGTTGATCGCCTTGCAACGCCTGGGGGTGGAAACCATCGCGGTGGACCGCTACGACCACGCCCCCGGCCAACAGGTGGCGCACCACAGCCGTACCATCACCATGAGCGACCCGGCGCAGCTCAAGGCGCTGATCGAGGCCGAACGCCCCCACCTGGTGGTGCCCGAGATCGAAGCCATTGCCACCCCCATGCTGGAAGAGCTGGAAGCCGCAGGCGGGGTGACCGTGATCCCCACCGCCCGCGCCGCCCGCCTCACCATGGACCGCGAGGGCATTCGCCGCCTGGCCGCCGAGACGCTGGGCCTGCCCACCAGTCCCTATGTGTTCTGCGACTCGCTGGCCGAGCTACAGGCTGCCATCGACGGCAGTGCGGCGAAACCCGCCATCGGCTACCCCTGCATCGTCAAGCCGGTGATGAGCAGCAGCGGCAAGGGCCAAAGCAAGATCGACGGTCCAGCCGACGTGGCCAAGGCCTGGGACTACGCCATGGCCGGTGGCCGCGTCAGCCACGGGCGGGTGATCGTCGAGGGCTTCATCGACTTCGACTACGAAATCACCCAGCTCACCGTGCGCGCCCGTGGGGCCAGCGGTGAGGTGGAAACCCACTTCTGCGACCCCATCGGCCATGTGCAGGTCAGCGGCGACTACGTGGAGAGCTGGCAGCCCATGTCCATGCACCCCGTGGCACTGGACAAGGCGCGCCAGATTGCCAAGGCCGTGACCGACAACCTGGGCGGGCAGGGCCTGTTCGGGGTGGAGCTGTTCGTCAAAGGCGAGCAGGTGTGGTTCAGCGAGGTCAGCCCCCGTCCGCACGACACCGGGCTGGTGACGCTGTGCACCCAGCACCAGAGCGAGTTCGAGCTGCACGCCCGCGCCATCCTGGGCCTGCCGGTGGACACCCGCCTGCGCAACCCCGGTGCCAGCGCCGTCATTTACGGCGGTGTGGAGGCGGCGGGCATTGTGTTCGACGGGGTGGACGAGGCCCTGCGCGTGCCCGACACCGACCTGCGCCTGTTCGGCAAACCCGAGAGTTTTGTGAAGCGCCGCATGGGCGTGGCCCTGTCCCGCGCGGCCGACACCGACACCGCCCGCACCAATGCCAAGCTGGCGGCCAGCAAGGTCAAACCCCGCAAGGCCTGACAGAAAAATGCCTGAAGGGGGTGCTGGAATGGATGTGTACATCGCAGGCTCGGGCAAGCTGGCCACCGAGCTGCTGACCGCGTGGCCGTCGTCGTCTTCCGCCCGGGTGTTGCCCTGGACGGGTGATGCGGGCGGCTTAACCCGTGCGGTGGTGGTGCATGCCGGGTCGGGGCGGATGCTGCCCGAGCTGAGCGCGTTTTGTGAACGCACCGGCTCCGCGTTGGTGGAGCTGTCCACGGGTTCGGCGCTGGAAGGGTCGGAGCCACGCTTCTCCGTGGTGTTGTGCCCCAACACCAACATCCTGATGCTCAAGTTCATGTGCATGCTGGAGCGGGCCGGGGCGTTGTTCCGGGGGGCGAACATCAGCCTGACCGAATCGCACCAGGCCAGCAAGTCGTCGGTGCCCGGCACGGCAGTGGCCATGGCCCAGTCGCTGGGCGTGCCGGTGGCCGACATCGTGTCGGTGCGCAACCCGGCAGAGCAGACCGAACGCCTGGGGCTGGCCCCGCAGGATTTGGCACGCCACGCGTTTCACCGCATCGACATTTCGGACGGCGCTTGCCAGTTGAGGCTGGAGACGCGCGTGCTGGGCGACACGCCCTACGTGAGCGGGGTGAGCCAGATCGTGCAGGCGGTGCAAAACCAGCCCTTGGAGCCCCGCGTGTACGACGTGATGGCCTTCATCGAAAACGGCTGGCTTTGAGGGCCTTCAGCCGTCTTCGCGGATCTGCCGCCCGGTGAGCTTCAGGAACAGGTCTTCCAGGTTGGCGGGGCGGTGCAGGGTGCGCAGGCCGGGGTGGGCTTGCAGGGCCGCCAGCAGCGGCGCGGCCTGCGCGGTGTAGAAAAACAGGGTCTCGCCGCTCACCTCCACCCGGGCGGCCAGTGCGCACAGGGCCGGGTCGTGTTGCAGGGTCAGGGCCCCCACGCCGTACACCTCCACCACATCGGGCTCCAGGTGCTGGGCAATCAGGTCGCGGGGTTTGCCCTCGGCGATGGGGCGGCCATGGTCCAGCACCACCAGGCGGGAGCACAGGCGCTCGGCCTCGTCCATGAAGTGGGTGGTCAGCAAAATGGCCTTGCCCTGTTGCA
>DASUON010000312.1:0-2538 GCA_036276615.1 Burkholderiaceae bacterium | reverse complement strand
GACGTGGTGGAACACCCTGCACCAGGGCGCATCCATCAGCTTCAAGGCCGCGCCCACCATGGCCAGCACCATGCTGCTGGGCATGCTGCTGTGCGCCGCCGGGCTGTGGGCTTACACCTTTGCGGTGGCCTTTTGGCGGCTGCGCTGCCTGGTGCTGGAGCGCGAACACGACGCGCAGTGGGTGAAGCAACTGCTGGCGCAAACCACAGGGGGGCGGGCATGAACTGGACCGGTTGGCAGGCCTTCGTGGCCATGGGCGGTTACGGCCTGTACGTGTGGGGTTCGGTGCTGGTGGTGCTGGGTGCCCTGGTGGGCGAGTTGGCCGCCCTGGCGCTGCGCCGCAGCGCTGTGTGGCGCGCTTTGAAGGACGAACAATGAAGCCCCGGCACAAACGTTTGCTGTTGGTGGTGCTGGTTTTGGCCGGCTTGGGCCTGGCGGCCTGGCTGGTGCTGTCGGCGTTTCAGAAGAACCTGGTGTTCTTTTTCACGCCCACCCAGGTGCATGCCGGGCAAGCCCCGCAGGGCCGCAGTTTTCGCATCGGTGGGCTGGTGGAAGCGGGCAGTGTGCAGCGCTTGCCCGATGGCATCAGCGTGCGCTTTGTGGTGACGGACAACGCCCAGCGCGTGAACGTGGCCTACCGGGGCCTGTTGCCCGACCTGTTCAAAGAAGGCAAGGGCGTGGTGGCGCAGGGCCAGTTGGGCCCCGAAGGCGTGTTCGTGGCCGACGAGGTGCTGGCCAAGCACGACGAAAACTACATGCCGCCCGAAGCGGCTTACGCCCTGGACAAAGCCGCGGGTCAAACCGCGAACCCCGTGCCCGGCGCCAACACTGTGCAACCTTCGACCAAGGAACAACCATGACCGCCGAACTGGGCCAGGTGGCCCTGATCCTGGCACTGGGCCTGGCCCTGCTGCAGGGCAGCTTGCCCCTTTGGGGCGCTTACCGGGGCCATGCGCGCTGGATCGCGCTGGCCCGCCCGCTGGCGCTGGGGCAGTGGCTGTTTGTGGCGCTGGCGTTTGGTTTGCTGGTGTGGGCTTTTGTGGCCAACGACTTTTCGGTGGCCTATGTGGCGGGCAATTCCAATTCGCTGCTGCCGGTGCACTACCGCGTGGCGGGGGCCTGGGGCGGGCACGAAGGTTCGCTGCTGCTGTGGCTGTTCATGCTGGCGGGCTGGTCGGTGGCGGTGGCTGTGTTCAGCCGCAGCCTGCCGGCGCCCACGGTGGCGCGCGTGCTGGGGGTGCTGGGGCTCATCAGCGTGGGTTTCCTCAGCTTCACGCTGTTCACGTCGAACCCGTTTGATCGCCTGTTGCCGGCCGCCCCCGATGGCCGCGACCTCAACCCGCTGCTGCAGGACGCGGGCATGATCTTTCACCCGCCGCTGCTCTACATGGGCTACGTGGGGTTTTCGGTGGCGTTTGCCTTTGCCGTGGCGGCTTTGCTGGAAGGCCGGCTGGACGCCGCCTGGGCCAAGTGGTCGCGCCCATGGACGCTGCTGGCCTGGACCTTCCTGACCCTGGGCATTCTGCTGGGCAGCTTCTGGGCCTATTACGAACTGGGCTGGGGCGGCTGGTGGTTCTGGGACGCGGTGGAAAACGCTTCCTTCATGCCCTGGCTGGTGGGCACGGCGCTGGTGCATTCGCTGGCCGTGACGGAAAAGCGCGGCAGCTTCAAGAACTGGACGGTGCTGCTGGCCATTCTGGCGTTCTCGCTCTCGCTGCTGGGCACCTTCCTGGTCCGCTCGGGTGTGCTCACCTCGGTCCACGCCTTTGCTTCGGACCCGCAGCGCGGCCTCTACATCCTCGTTTTCCTGGTGCTGGTGATTGGCGGTTCGCTGGCCCTGTACGCCTGGCGTGCGCCCACGGTGGGGCTGGGCGGGCGGTTTGGGCTGTTCTCGCGCGAAGCGCTGCTGCTGCTCAACAACCTGTTCCTGGTGGTGACCACGGGCAGCGTGTTGCTGGGCACCCTGTACCCGCTGGCGCTGGACGCGTTGGGCCTGGGCAAGATTTCCGTGGGCCCGCCGTACTTCAACGCGGTGTTTGTGCCCCTGATGCTGCCCGTGCTGGCGCTGATGGGCGTGGGGCCCTACCTGGCCTGGAAGGAAGCATCGCCGCGCCGGGTGTGGCAGGCGCTGCGTGGGGTGCTGCTGGTGACCACCTTGCTGGGTGGCGCCCTGGTGCTGACCTTGCAGGCGTCCCTGGCCGTGAGCACGGGCCTGCTGCTGGTGCTGTGGCTGGTGTTGAGCACGCTGCAACTGGTGGTGCAACGCTTGCAGGCGCAGGCGCCCCACGTGACGCTGGCGCAGCGCTGGCGCGGCGTGCCCCGGGCGTTTTGGGGCATGGTGCTGGCGCACCTGGGGGTGGGGGTGTTTGTGCTGGGCGTGACGCTGGTGAGCGGCCTGGACCACGCCCAGGACGCCAGCCTGCGCGTGGGCGACCCGCTGACGGTGGGGGATTACCGCTTCGAATTCACCGCCTTGAACAAACACCAAGGCCCCAATTACATGGCCGGGCGCGCCACCTTCGAGGTGAGCCGCGCCGG
>DASUON010000311.1:0-2607 GCA_036276615.1 Burkholderiaceae bacterium | reverse complement strand
CATGTGGGTGATGGCCAGGTGCGCCAGCACCGCGCCGCCCAGCATCTTCAGCACGCCCGGCACCACCCAGCCCGGCCCGCCGGTGACAACCGCCGCCCACCAGCGCCAGCGCTCGCGGCGGGGCACCTGGCCTTGCGCGCCGGGCACCGGGGCGGGCAGAAAGCGCAGGTAATCGGCCTGCTCCCCCATTTGGGTGATGAGGGCAATACCCACGGTCAACGCAGCACCAAACAGGTGCACATCGAACACCGTGCCGCGCCCCGATTCACCGCCGTAGTGCAGCACGCTGACAAATGCACCAGGCTCGTGCCAAGCCACGGCCACGTAGGGCACCACCAGCATCAGCAGCCACAGCGGCTGCGTCCACACCTGCAAACGCCCGATGACCGACACCCCGTGCGTGACCAGCGGCAGCACCACCAGCGCACACACCAGGTAGCCCCAGGCGGGCGGGATGCTGAAGGCCAGCTCCAGCGCGTAGGCCATGACGGCGGCCTCCAGCGCAAAAAAGATGAAGGTGAAGCTGGCGTAGATGAGCGAGGTGAGCGTGGAGCCGATGTAGCCAAACCCCGCCCCGCGGGTGAGCAGGTCCATGTCCACCCCATGGCGGGCGGCGTACACGCTGATGGGCAGCCCGGCCAGAAAAATCACCAGCCCCGTGGCCAGGATGGCCCACAGCGCGTTGACAAAGCCGTACTGCACCAGCAGCGTGGCCCCCACAGCCTCCAGGATCAAAAACGACGAGGCCCCGCCCAGCGCCGTGTTGGCCATGCGCCAGGCCGACCAGCGCCGAAACCGCTGCGGGGTGAAGCGCAGCGCGTAGTCCTCCATGGTTTCGCTGGCCACCCAGGCGTTGTAGTCGCGCCGCACCTTGACGATGCGCTGCACCGGCGCACGGGGGTGTACGCCATGGGGCGTTGGGTCAGGCGGGGTGGGTTGGGTGGGAATGCACGCGTCGGTCACGACGGTGTCAGGGTGCAGTTTCCGTGCCATGGCAGCATGCATGGCACACGGCTTGCTGCAAGGTTTGCGGCACCGACCGCCCCGACCCGCCCGCCCCACCTGAGGCCCCCATGGAACTGACCCCCCGCGAAAAAGACAAGCTCCTCATCTTCACCGCCGCCCTGCTGGCCGAACGGCGAAAGGCGCGCGGGCTCAAGCTCAACGTACCCGAGGCCATTGCCCTCATCACCGCCGCGGTGATGGAAGGTGCCCGCGACGGCAAGACCGTGGCCCAGCTGATGAGCGAAGGCCGCCGCGTGCTGACCCGCGACGACGTGATGGACGGCGTGGCCGACATGATCCCCGACATCCAGGTGGAAGCCACCTTCCCCGACGGCACCAAGCTGGTGACCGTGCACCAGCCCATTGCCTGAACCGCAGAAAGGGCCAACCCCGTGATGACCGGACTCTCCCTGTTTGGCGTGGGCCATTTCATGACCATGCTGGCCGTGGGCGTGTGGGGAGCCCTGGCCACCCGCCCGCAAACCCGGGCGCAGGTGCGCCAGCGGATCTGGCAGGCCCCGCTCACCATGGCCAGCGTGATGTGGCTGGGCACCCTGGTGGGCCGCGCTGGCTGGCAGTTGCCGGGGGTGGAGCCGCTCACGGCCTTGTCGGTGCTGGCGGTGGGCCTGCTCATTGCGCTGTCGCGCGGCATGGCGCTGGTGAGCATGGTCACGCTGGTGGGGCTGTACGCGTTTTTCCGGGGCATGGCCTTTGTGACCGACCTCCCCCACGCCCCCCAGCCGCGGATGGACGTGGCGATGTTGCTGGTACTCACCGCCGCGCTGCATGTGACGGGCATGGCCTTGGGCCATGCGCTGCGCCAGCAGTTTGTGCAGCGCCGCACGCTGATGCAGCAGGCCGTGGGCAGCGGAGTGGCCGCCTTGGGCGTGTACACCCTGCTGCACACATGGTGAAATGACCGTTCCCGCCCCTTTGTTACTCATTTTTCAGGAGCAAACCATGCAATCAAATCAAGCGGCAAAGCGCATTTTGGCTTTTGTTTTGTTGGCCACGGGATCGGCCCTGGCGCTGGCCCACACCGGCGAGGGCACGCCGCACGACCACGGCGCGTTCCTGAACGGGTTGCTGCACCCCGTGTCCGGCCTGGACCACCTGGTGGCCATGCTGGCCGTGGGCGTGTGGAGCGCGGTGGCCCTGCCCAACAAAACCTGGCAACCGCCGCTGGCCTTTGTGGCCCTGCTGACGGTGGGCACGCTGGTGGGCTTCACCGGCTTTGAACCCATGGGCATGGAGGTGATGGTGGCGGGCTCGCTGCTGGCCTTCGGTTTGATGATTGCCTTGGCCCGGGGCCTGAACCTGTGGGGCATGCTGGGCGTGATTGGCGTGTTTGCCTTCTTCCACGGCGTGGCGCACGGTGCTGAACTGCCTGCCCAGCAAGGCTTGCTGGCCATGCTGGGCATGGTCCTCACCACCTCGGCCCTGCACCTGGCGGGCATGGGCGTGGGCCACTTGGTGCTGCGCCAACGCAAGGCGTTGCAGCAGCTGGTGGGCGCAGGGGTCACCCTGCTGGGTGGTTATTTGGTCAGCCAAGCACTGTGAGCCGCCATGACCCCCGGTGAATACCTTGTTGACGACGGCGAG
>DASUON010000310.1:0-2030 GCA_036276615.1 Burkholderiaceae bacterium | reverse complement strand
GCCAGCAGCTGTTCGGGCGCGGTGGCCGCGCCGGTGGTGCCCAGGGTTTGGGCCAGGGCCTGCAAGCCCGCGGGTTGGCGGGCCAGCAGGGCCAGGCATGCGCCCTGGCGGGCGAAGTGGGCGCACACGGCCTGGCCCAGGGCACCGCTGGCCCCGGTGATCCACACCACGGGTGGGGTGGCGGTGGCGGTAGCAGCGGTGGTGCTCATGCGGCTTCCTTCTTGGCGGCGTGGTAGCGGCCGGTGCCGTGGTGCAGCACGCGGTCGGTAGCGGTCAGGTCGCCGGGTTGCAGGCTGGCTTGCTGGGCCACGCGCTGATACAGGGGGGCAAAGTCCACTTGGGCGAGTTGCAGCAGGTCGTCCAGGTGGTTGAGCACGAAGTACACCTCCTGAAAGTCGTCGATGCGGTAGTGCGTGCGCATGACGCGCTCCACCTCAAAGGCCACGCGGTTGGGGCTGGGGTCGTCCAGGCAGAACACGCTTTCGGTGCGGCTGGAGGCAATGCCCGCGCCGTAGATGCGCAGGCCGTCGGCCTGTTGCACCAGGCCGAATTCCACCGTGTACCAGTACACCCGGGCCAGCAGGGGCAAGGTGCCCAGCTTCTGGGCGCGCAGGCCGCCTTCGCCGTAGGCCTGGATGAAGTCGGCCATGACCGGGTTCATCAGCATGGGGGCGTGGCCGAACACGTCGTGGAACACGTCGGGCTCTTGCAGGTAGTCCAGCTGGCTGGCCTGGCGAATGAACTGGCCGGACGGAAAGCGGCGGTGGGCCAGGTGGTCGAAGAACACGTCGTCGGGCACCAGGCCGGGCACGGCCACGATTTCCCAGCCGGTGCGGGGTTTGAGCACCTCGTTCAGCTCACCAAAGTGGGGGATGCGGTCGGGGCGGATGGGCAGGTCGCGCATACCGGCCACAAAGTCGTCGCAGGCGCGCCCGGGCAGCAGCGCGGTCTGGCGCTGGAACAGGGTTTGCCAAACGGCGTGTTCTTCGGCGGTGTAGTCGTCCCAGCGCTGGGGAATGGTCCAGTCGGCGCTGGCGGGGCGACCAGCGTCGCCCGCGGCCAGGCCGTGCAGGGGGATGGCGGTGCTCATGCCGCCCCCAGGGCCTGGGCGGCGGCATCGGCCACGGTGGCCAGGGCAAAGTCGCGTTCGCTCAGGCCGCTGGCGTCGTGGGTGGTGAGGCGCACGTCCACCCGGTTGTAGACGTTGAACCACTCGGGGTGGTGGTCGGCCTTTTCGGCGGCCAGGGCCACGCGGGTCATGAACGCGAAGGCGTTGCAGAAGTCGGCAAAGCGGTAGCTGCGGGTGATGGCCAGGCCATCGTCGCTCAGCGCCCAGCCGGGCAGCAGGCGCAAGCGCTGCTGCGCCTCGTGGTGGGACAGGGCCTGCATGGCTCAGGCCTCGGCGGCTTCTTGGGCTGCTTCAGGCGCAGCCACGCCCTGGATGGCACCGCGGCGCAGCTGGTCGCGCTCCATGGAGTCGAACAGGGCTTTGAAGTTGCCTTCGCCAAAGCCTTCGTCGTTCTTGCGTTCGATGAACTCGAAGAACACCGGGCCCAGCAGGCATTGCGAGAAGATTTGCAGCAGCAGGCGCTTGTCGCCGTTGGCGGTGCTGCCATCCAGCAGGATGCCGCGGGCTTGCAGTTCACCCACGGGCTCGCCGTGGCCGGGCAGGCGCTCGGCCAGCATGTCGTAGTACACGTCGTTGGGCGCGGTCATGAGGGGGATGCCGGCCATTTGCAGCTTGTCCACGGCGTCCAGCAGGTTGTGGCACGACAGGGCGATGTGCTGAATGCCTTCGCCGTTGAACTGCATCAGGAATTCCTCGATCTGGCCGCCGCCTTTGCCCGACTCCTCATTCAGCGGAATACGAATCAAGCCATCCGGCGCCGTCATCGCTTTCGAGGTCAGGCCGGTGTATTCGCCGGAGATGTCGAAGTAACGGATCTCGCGGAAATTGAACAGCTTTTCATAGAACCCGGCCCAGTACGACATGCGGCCGCGGTACACGTTGTGCGTCAGGTGATCGATGA
>DASUON010000309.1:0-3405 GCA_036276615.1 Burkholderiaceae bacterium | reverse complement strand
AAACCCCGCCCCTGATCCCCCGCCCGGGCCGCCAGCACCTGGGCATTGAAGCTGACCACCTTGGCCTCGCGGGCCACCGACTGGATGTCGGTCACGATGGTCACCAGCTCGCGCATCAGCAGGTCTTCCTTGGCCTTGGTGATGCCGTCGAACGTGGTGGTGGCCGTGTTCAGTGCAGCCAGCACCGTGTCGGTGCACGCCACCAGCTCGTCCACCGCCTGTTGCACCCGGGCGCTGCCTTGGGCCACGCCGTCCAGGGTGCGGCGCATCAGCTGCATGAAGTGGTCGATGGTGGGGCCCACGCCCTGGGGGCCGTGGTAGGTGTCCCGCACCTGCCGGGCCGCTTCAGCCTCCATGTGGTTGGCCGTGGCCACCAGCTGCCGGTGGCTGTCGCAAAACGTCTGGAACGATTGCTGCGCGGCGCTCAGCATGCCGTCCTTGCCGTCGGCGGCCAGCACGGTTTGCAGGATCATGCGTTGCGACAGCATGCGCTGGCGAGCGGCCAGGTTCACAAGCGACAACGCAGGGGCGGCGGGGGGCTGGGGTGTCGGGCTGTTCATGGCCGCGTCACTAGCAAATGCCGGGCCAGGCTTTCGATGGCCATCACGGTGAATCACTGTTGTCCATCGGACTTGGCTGATTTGTGGGTCAGAAAAGCCTGATTCATGGCAAAAGCATGCGGTATGTCAAAAAAGGTGACGATTTCATTCGGTATAAGCATGGCTTGCTGCGTCCTCCCACGTTGTTTTTCCGCGAAAGGAACTGACATGCGCATCGCTTCAAAACGCTTGGTTTCGCTGTGGGTGGGGGCTGTGTCCTCACTGGTCCTGGTGGCTGGTGCCGCTGCGGCGGACTACAAGATGACGTCGCTGGACTGGCCGCCTTACACGGGCGACAAGTTGCCGGCCATGGGGGTTTCGTCGGCGGTGGTGGCCGAGGCCATGAAGGCAGCCGGACACGGGCTGAAGGTGGAGTTCTACCAATGGTCCCGCACGGTGAACCTGGCCAAATCGGACCCGGCCTATGTGGCGTATTTTCCCGAGTACCACTCCAAGGAAAACGCGGCCGATTTCCTGTACTCCGACCCCATTGGCACCGGGCCGCTGGTGTTGGTCGAACGCAAGGCCGCCCCGGTGACCTGGACCACCTACGACAGCCTCAAGGGCAAGAAGATCGGGGTGGTCAAGGACTACGTCAACACCGAGGAGCTGGACGCCAAGATCGCCAGCAAGGCGCTCACCGCCGACGTGGCCCCGGACGATGCCAAGAACATCCTCAAGCTGGCCGCCGGACGCCTGGACGTGGCGGTGGTGGACGTCAACGTGTTCCATTTCCTGGCCAAGAACGACCCTTCGGTCAAGGCCGTGGCCGACCAGTTGCAGGTCAATGCCAAAACCCTGGAGGACAAGAAGCTGTACGTGTGCTTCAAGAAGTCTCCCGAGGGGGAGGCTGCGCTCAAGGCGTTCAACCAGGGCTTGAAAAAGGTGAACGTCGACGACGTGATGCGCAAGCATTTCAAGTGACGTCTTGCAGGGGCTGCCCGTGAAATTCCTGGATCGCATTGGGGTCAGGCTCAACCTCATTTTTCTGATCGTGGTCACGGCGCTGCTCACGGCCTTTGGCGTGGCCTCGTACCACAGCACCAAGACCCGGCTGGACGCCGAGCTGGATGACCAGATGGCGCGCACCGTTCGCCGTTTGCAGACGGCCCTGCCGGAACCGATGTGGAACTTCGACCAGGCCCGCCTGGGGGTGGTGCTGGCGTCTGAGGTCAACCAGCCCGGCGTGGTGGGCATCGTGGTCACCAACGACAAGCAGGCGTTTGTGACCGGCATGGTGCTCGATGCCAGCGGCCAGGCGGTGATGGCCACCGCCGATGCCAAACCACCCGGCGTGCCCCGCACCGCTGAACTGACCTACAACGATGGCGGACAGGTCAAACCCATCGGTGCCGTGGCCTTGCATGTGGATCGGGCGCACATCGAGGCCATGCTGCGCAGCCGCATCGTGGAGCTGCTGATGCAGGTGCTGGTGACCAACCTGATCCTGGTGGCCATCCTGTCGTGGAGCCTGAAGCTCATCGTGCTCAACCCCCTCAACCATGTGCGTGATGCCTTGGCCACCATCTCCAGTGGCGATGCCGACCTGACCCGCCGCATCGACGTGACCGACGCCAACGAGTTCGGTGACATTGCCCGCTTCTTCAACACCTTTGTGGCGCGCCTGGAGTCGCTGATTGGTGGCGTGCGCGGTTCGGCCGATGCGCTCAAGCTGTCGTGTGCCGAGATCGCACAGGGCAACAACGACCTGTCCATCCGCACCGAACAGCAGGCCGGAGCCTTGATGGCCTCCACCTCATCCACCCAGGCGCTGGGAGTGACGGTGGCGCAAAACGCCCAGCGGGCCAGTGAAGCCAACCACATGGCCCAGTCGGCTTCGCAGGTGGCGCAGCGCGGTGGTGTGGTCATGGAAAGCGTGGTGGGCATGATGAAGGAAATCAACGACGCCTCGCGCAAGATTTCAGACATCACCCAGGTCATCGACAGCATTGCGTTCCAGACCAACATCCTGGCGCTCAACGCCGCGGTGGAGGCCGCGCGGGCGGGCGACCAAGGCCGGGGTTTTGCCGTGGTGGCCAGCGAGGTGCGCAACCTGGCCCAGCGCAGCGCCAGTGCAGCCAAGGAAATCAAGGACCTCATCAGCGCCAGCGTCGAGCGGGTGGAACAGGGCAACACCCTGGTCAACCAAGCCGGGGCCACCATGGCCGAGCTGGTGGGCTCCATCCGCCATGTGACCGACATCGTGGCCAACATCAGTGCCGCCAGCAGCCAGCAAAGTGCCGGGGTGGGGCAGGTGTGCGAGGCCATGTCGGGCATGGACCATGCCACCCAGCAAAACGCCGCCCTGGTGGAGGAAATTGCTGCGTCAGCCGCCAGCCTGAAGGGGCTGGCCGAAGACCTGGTGTCCACCGTGGCCTCGTTCCGGACATCGGACGACGCCCCCGCCCGTTTGCCTGCGCCGCGCCAGGTCTGACGCTTCAGTGCCCTTGGCCGACGCAGGCCTGCAATTGCGGGGGCAGGCGGAGGAACCGCTCCGAGGGAATGGCCGGGCTGAACAGGTAGCCCTGGGCCGTCTGGCAGCCGTGGGCGGCCAGGAACTTGGCTTGTTCGACCGTTTCCACCCCTTCGGCCACCACCTCCTGACCCAGGCAGCGGGCAATGGACAGGATGGCCTTGACCAGCTCGGCGCGGTAGGCGTCTGTGGTGACCGAGTTGATGAACGAACGGTCGATCTTCAGCGTGTCGATGGGGAAGCGGGTGAGGTAGCTCAGGGCCGAATAACCGGTGCCAAAGTCGTCAATGGCCATGGTGATGCCCATGGCCCGCAAAGCCTCCAAGGTGTGGA
>DASUON010000308.1:0-2124 GCA_036276615.1 Burkholderiaceae bacterium | reverse complement strand
TCGGGCATGTCGTGGTAGGCCCCGTTCCAGGCCTGCCAGAACAGGTTGAGCCCACACAGGGCCAGGGCCACCGCCGCCAGCCAGGGCAGGAAGTTGGGGCCCACCCCGGCGTAGCCCGCGTCGGCGGGGATGTCGCTGGCACCCCACATCATCAGGCCCGACGCCACCAGCACGCCCGTGGCCACGGCCAACTGGCCGGGGCGGTGGTTCACGGTGGCGGCTTGGATGCTCCGCCCATCCGGGGTTTGCTGCATGGTGTGCTCCTGAAAATGTAGCTGCTTGCGCTTTCAAATCAAGCGCAAGAGGCCAAAAAGATGCTTAAAAAAATGCAAAAAAAGGGGCTTGACGCCCCTCAGGGAGAGGCGGTGGCGCTCAGACCATGCCTGCCCGCACCATGGTGGCGCGCAGCGCGGCAAAGTCATGGTCCACAAAGTCGGCAAAGGCCTGGCCGGTCAGCAGGGCGGGGGTCCAGGCGTTCTTTTCCATGGCGTCGGCCCACGCCTTGGTTTTGGTGGCCTTGACGATCATGTCGGCCAGGGCGGCCTGCTGCGCAGGGGTGATGCCCGCAGCCCCGTACACGCCGCGCCAGTTGCCGATTTCCACGTCAATGCCCAGTTCCTTCAGCGTGGGCACGTTGATGCCGGGCAGGCGTTTGGCCGAGGTGACGGCGATGGGGATCATCTTGCCCGACTCGATGTAGGGCTGGAACTCGCTGTAGCCGCTGCCGCCCACCGTCACGTTGCCGCCCAGGATGGCGGCGGTGGCTTCACCACCCCCACGGAAGGGCACGTAGTTGATCTTGGCGGCCTGCACCCCCACGGCCTGCGCGATCATGGCGGCGGCAATGTGCTCGGTGGAGCCGCGCGAACCGCCGCCCCACTTGATGCTGCCGGGGTCCTTCTTGAGCTGCTCCACCACGTCCTTCATGGTCTTGAGCGGCGAACCCGCGGGCACCACAAACACGTTGTATTCGCTGGTCAGCCGGGCAATGGGCGTGACCTGGGTGATGGACACCGGCGGCTTGCCGGTGATGATGCCGCCCAGCATCACCGCGCCCATGACCATCAGTGCGTTGGGGTCGCCCTTGGCGCTGTTGTAGAACTGGGCCAGGCCAATCGCGCCCGCGGCACCGCCCTTGTTTTCGAACGTGACCGAGGCGGCCACACCGGCTTCGCGCAGGGCGTTGCCCAGCGAGCGGCCCGTGGTGTCCCAGCCGCCGCCGGGGTTGGCGGGGATCATCATCTTCAGGTTGGCACTGGCCCAGGCCGACAGCGGCAGCGCACCCAGCGTGCCGGTGGTGGCCAGGGCGGCCATGGATTTGAGGAAGGTGTCGCGGCGCATGGCAAGTCTCCTTGTATGAAAAAGCCTGAACAGGTGTGGGGATGGATGTTCGACAGGCTGGCTGTCAGTTGGCTGTCCAACGGGTCGGGGTTTTCCCTGAAGGGTGGTCTGGTGGCTCAGGGTGGGGTTCTCATAATGGGGGCCGACGATCCCGCACCTCCCTGCCCAGGCATCCCCATTCATGAAGCTGCTGCTCATCGAAGACAACCTGTCGCTCCAGACCACGCTGGTGCGCACCCTGGTGCGTCAGGGCTACGAGGTGAGCACCTGCGCCGATGGTCTGCAAGCCCTGGCCTGCTGGCGCGCCACCCAGCCCGACCTGGTGCTGCTGGACCTGAGCCTGCCCGGGCGCGACGGCCTCACCGTGCTGGGCGAGGCCCGGGCGCAGGGGCTGGCGGCACCCGTCATCATCCTCACCGCCCGCGGCACGGTGGGCGACCGCATCCTGGGTCTGAACACCGGGGCCGACGACTACCTGGCCAAACCCTTCGACCTCGACGAGCTGGAGGCCCGCATCAAGGCCCTGCTGCGGCGCAGTCCCGCGGGTCAGGCGGCGGGCACAGGCCCCGTGGGCCGACTGGGCAGCGGCCCTGCCGCACCGGGCGGGGCGGGCCTGGCCGTGCCGCCGGGCGGTGGGTTTGATGTGGACCGCGACAGCGGCGCCGTGTACTTCCAGGGGGAGCCCATGGACCTGCCCCCGCGCGAGCTGGCCCTGCTGCGCGCCTTGCTGGCCCGCCCCGGGCAGGCCATGGCCAAGGAGCGGCTGTTCGAACTGGTGTTTCC
>DASUON010000307.1:0-2039 GCA_036276615.1 Burkholderiaceae bacterium | reverse complement strand
CTGGTTCAAGTGGAAAGCGCGTTTCGAAAATACGCGGTGTCCATTGCCGGGGCACGGGGCTACATGCAGATCATGCCGTTCTGGGTGCGTGTGATCGGTGACGGCGACGTGTCCAAGCTGTTCCACATGCAGACCAACCTGCGTTTTGGCTGCGTGATCCTGCGCCACTACCTGGACCGTGAAAACGGCAACCTGTTCATGGCGCTGGGGCGCTACAACGGCAGTCGGGGGCGCGCCGAATACCCCGATGCCGTGCTGGCCGCCGCGCAACGCTGGGGCTACACGGGCGGCTGATCCATCGCGGTCACTGAACAAAGCCCATGCGGGCTTTGGCGGGGCCGCCACGGGGCAAGTCGTCGGTCGTGAGGTGGTCCCGGCCATCCAGCCGCGCATTGCCAAACGCCGTCATCAAGGCTCGGCGCATTTCCCTCGGCGGCAGCGGGGCCAGGAGGTCCAGCACATCGTGGGACAGTTCATCCACGAACCAGCGGCCCCAATCGTGTTCGTTGCGGATGCTGCGGTACAGCTGCGCGGCGATGCGACGGGCCGCGTCGGCATCCGGCGGTTCGATCTGGAACACGTTCATCCGGTTCAGGATGGGCTTGGGGATGTGGCGCTCGTCGTTGGCGGTGGTAATCCAGATCACCTGGCTGGCGTCCACGGCCACTTCGGCAAACTCGTCCACAAACGACTGGGCTGTGTCGTGCTCCAGCAGGCTGTACAGCGCCCCCAAGGGGTCGTACTGCGCTTCGGAGGCGGCCTTGTCGATTTCATCCACCACGATCACCGGGTTGGCATACTCGCCGTCCACCAGAGCCTGGAACACCTTGCCTGGCTTGGCTCCTTTCCACTGGGAGGAAGAGCCCGACAGCAGCCAGCCTGCGGTCATGGCGCTCATGGGCACCAGGCTGGTCTGGGTGCCCAGCATCTCCGCCAGCAGGCGTGCAAAGTGGGTTTTGCCCACGCCGGGAGGGCCCAGCAGCAGCATGGGGGTGAGCTCCAGGCTGTCGGCACTGGCATGGCTCAGCGCCACATGGCGTTTGACGTCGTCCAGCGGCTCCGTGAAGTTGGGCAGTTGTTCGTACAGCGAGGCCATGTCGGGCACGCCCGACGGTTTGACCGCAAACCGCTCCGGGCCGCGCTCAAGCATGCGCTGGTAGGTCTGGCACAGGGCACTGTGCTCTTTGTCGCCACCCTGGGCTTGCAGGGTTTGCAACTTGCGCTCCACTTCAGCAGGCTGGAACACTGCCCGCATGCGGGCAATGGGCAGGCCGAGACCGGTGGAAGGAATCAGGCTGTGGGTGGACATGAACGCCTCCTGCAAGAGATGTACATGTGTTCATTCAAGCACAAGGCGTGCCGGTGTTCACCGGAAAAAACCCCGCAAAGGCGGGGTTTTTGAAGTTCAGGCCGCAGGGTTGGCCAGCGTCTGCTGCAGTTCGCCAGACTCGTACATCTCCATC
The DNA here is from genome assembly GCA_036276615.1 of Burkholderiaceae bacterium. Classification (GTDB taxonomy): domain Bacteria; phylum Pseudomonadota; class Gammaproteobacteria; order Burkholderiales; family Burkholderiaceae_C; genus UBA2334. The sequence continues at coordinate 576 of DASUON010000307.1, read as the reverse complement.
ATGATGTCCGAGCCGCCGATGAATTCGCCGCGGATGTAAAGCTGTGGAATGGTGGGCCAGTTGCTGTATTCCTTGATGCCCTGGCGGATGGCGTCGTCCTCCAGCACGTTCACGGTCTTGAGGGACTTGGGGTCCACGCCGCAGGCTTTCAGGATCTGCACGGCGCGGCCGGAGAAGCCGCACATGGGAAAGCTGGCACTGCCCTTCATGAACAGCACCACGTCGTTGTGCTTGACCAGGTCGTCGATGCGTTGTTGCGTGTCGCTCACGGTGTTCTCCTGGGGGGACGCCCCACAACGGGGCATGCAGGCCCCGGGTTGGTCACGATGGTGATGCCCTGTTCTCAGGGTTTCCACCAAAAACGGGAATTATCAGGGTTTGGCCGCTCGGGGCCACTGTCCGCCGGTGCAACGCAGATGGCCTGCAAGGTCTTTTCTCGATTGAACGGATTCGAAGCCGCGTTGCGTCAACAGCTGTGCCACCGCATCGGCCTGGTCAAAGCCGTGTTCAAACAGCAGCCAGCCACCGGGTTTCAGCACCTGCGGTGCGTGGGTCACGATGTGGCGGATGTCGTCC
>DASUON010000306.1:0-10705 GCA_036276615.1 Burkholderiaceae bacterium | reverse complement strand
GCCGACAACCCCGAGGTGGTGGCCGCCCACGCCAAGCTGCTGCCGGTGGTGCCCCGGGCGGTGATGCTGGCCGAGCTGATGCGCCGCCAGAAGGGCGTGGCCATTGCCGGCACCCACGGCAAGACCACCACCACCAGCCTGGTGACCAGCGTGCTGGCCGCGGCGGACCTGGACCCCACCTTTGTCATCGGGGGGCGCCTCAACAGCGCGGGGGCCAACGCCCGCCTGGGCAAGGGCGAGTACATCGTGGTGGAGGCCGACGAGTCGGACGCCTCCTTCCTGAACCTGCTGCCCATGCTGTCGGTGGTGACCAACATCGACGCCGACCACATGGACACCTACGGCCACGACTTCAACCGCCTCAAAGGCGCGTTCGTGGACTTCCTGCACCGCATGCCGTTTTATGGCGCGGCGGTGTTGTGTGTGGACGACCCCGCCATCCGCAGCCTGCTGCCGGGCATTGCCCGCCCCATCACCAGCTACGGCTTTGCCGAAGACGCCCAGGTGCGGGCGGTGGACGTGCAGGCCGTGGGCACGCAGATGCACTTCATCGCGCAGCGGCGCAACGGCATCCAGTTGCCCGACTTGCCCATCGTGCTCAACCTGCCGGGCCGCCACAACGTGCAAAACGCCCTGGCCGCCATTGCGGTGGCGGTGGAGCTGGGCGTCCCTGACGCCGCGGTGCAAAAGGCCCTGGCCGAGTTCCATGGCGTGGGCCGCCGCTTCCAGCGCCATGGCGAGGTGGCCGTGCCCGCCGCGCAGGGCGGGGGGCTGTTCCAGGTGGTGGAAGACTACGGCCACCACCCGGTGGAAATGGCCGCCACGCTGGCCGCGGCCCGCGGGGCCTTTCCGGGCAAGCGGCTGGTGCTGGCCTTCCAGCCGCACCGCTACACCCGCACCCGCGACTGCTTCGAAGACTTTGTGAAGGTCATCGGCCAGGCCGACTCGGTGCTGTTGTCCGAGGTGTACGCCGCGGGCGAGGCCCCCATCGTGGCCGCCGATGGCCGCAGCCTGGCGCGTGCGCTGCGCGTGGCGGGCAAGGTGGAGCCGGTGTTCGTGGACGACATCGCCGCCATGCCCCAGGCCGTGTTGGACAACGCCCGCGACGGCGATGTGGTGCTGTGCATGGGCGCAGGCTCCATCGGTGCGGTGGCCGGACAAATCGTGACGCTGGGGCTGCAACAAGGTGGCCCGGCTTGCACTTCCCCAAATTCTCAGGAGGCTGCACATGCCTGACGGTTCGAACGCACTGGCGCGCATGCTGGCACCCGTGCAGCCCCCCGTGTCCGCGTTGGGCAAGGTGGCGGTGTTGATGGGCGGAACGTCCGCCGAGCGCCCGGTGTCGCTGATGTCGGGTGGCGGGGTGCTGAAGGCGCTGCAATCGCAAGGCGTGGATGCCCACGCCTTCGACCCGGCCGAGCGACCGCTGGCCGAGCTCAAGTCCGCCGGGTTTGACCGCTGCTTCATCGCCTTGCACGGCCGCCACGGCGAAGACGGTACGGTGCAGGGCGCACTGGAGCTGATGGGCATTCCCTACACCGGCTCCGGCGTGCTGGCGTCCAGCCTGGCCATGGACAAGATCATGACCAAGCGCCTGTGGCTGAGCGAGGGCCTGCCCACGCCGCGCTGGGTGCGCCTGGGCGCCGGTCAGCATGACCTTGCGCACAGCCGCGTGGTGCCCGATGCACTGGGCCTGCCGCTGATCGTCAAGCCCGCGCACGAGGGCTCGTCCTTCGGGGTGACCAAGGTCAATGGCCACAGCGAGATGCAAGACGCCGTGATCCTGGCCGCCGGTTTCGACGCCAACGTGTTGTGCGAAGAGTTCATCGAGGGCGACGAGGTCACCTGCGCGGTGCTGGGTGAGGGCGACGACGCGGTGGCGCTGCCGGTCATCCGCATCCAGGCCCCCGACGGCAACTACGACTTCGAGCACAAGTACATCTCCGAAGACACCCGCTACCTCTGCCCCTGCGGGCTGGCGCCTGAGCTGGAGGCTGAAATCCAGCGCATCACGGTGGAGGCCTACCGCATGCTGGGCTGCCGCGGCTGGGGCCGGGCGGACATCATGATCCGTGCCCGGGACGGCAAGCCCTTCCTGCTGGAAATGAACACCTCGCCGGGCATGACCGGCCATTCGCTGGTGCCCATCGCGGCGCGGGCCGCGGGCCTGAGCTACGAGGCCCTGTGCGTGGGCCTGCTGCGCACGGCCAGTCTGGACACCCAGCGCCGGGAGGCCGCCGCGTCATGAACCACGCTGCCGTCTGGCCTTTGCCCCTCGACGTCCGACTCATGCGGCTGGCCACCAGCCTCATGGGCTGGGCGCTGGTGGCCATGGTGCTGGCGGCGGTGGGTCTGTGGGCGGTGCGCCACCCCGTGTGGACCTTGCGGCAGATTGAGGTGCAGGGCGACGTGGCCCATCAAAACGAGGTCACCTTCCGCGCCCACCTGGCGTCCAAGCTGCGGGGCAGCTTCGTGACCCTGGACCTGGCCGAAGTGAAGCAGGCTTTCGAGTCGGTGCCCTGGGTGCGCCGTGCGGTGGTGCAGCGCCAGTTTCCCAACGGCCTCAAGGTCACGCTCACCGAACACCAGCCCGTGGCATGGTGGGGCGATTCGGGGGGCTCGATGTTGGTGAACCGGCAGGGTGAGGTGTTTGAAGTGGGCTCGGACGACGAGGACACCGAGCGCCTGCCCGAACTGGCTGGGCCGGAGGGGCACGCGCAGGAGGTCATGGCCTTGTACGAACGCCTGTCGCCCCAGTTCGCCGCACACGACCAAAAGATTGAACGGCTGGAGCTGTCGGCCCAAGGCAGCTGGCGCCTGGCGCTGGACAGCGGGGCTCGCATCGAACTGGGCCGGGGCGACGCCGCCGCGGTGGAGGCCCGGCTGCACCAGTACCTGGGCACCGTCGATCAGGTCACGGGGCAGTTGGGCCGCAAGGTGATGACCGCCGATTTGCGCTACCCGACCGGATACGCCGTGCGCTTGCAAGGCATCACCACCGTGGAGCCAGGCGCCCCCGCCCCCAAGACCGCGCCAAAGCCTGCTGCAAAGCCCGTGGCCAAGCACCCCTGAACACCCCCTTTCAACCCAAACCCGACACGCACTTTCATCATGGCCAAGGACTACAAAGATCTGGTGGTTGGACTGGACATCGGCACCTCCAAAATCATGGTGGTGGTCGCCGAGGTCACCCTCGACGGGCAGCTCAAACTCGCCGGTTTGGGTGTGGCACCCAGCAACGGCCTCAAGCGCGGGGTGGTGGTCAACATCGACGCCACGGTGCAGAGCATCCAGCAGGCCCTGAAAGAGGCCGAGCTGATGGCCGATTGCCGCATTGCCCGCGTGTCCACCGGCATCACCGGCAGCCACATCCGCGGCATCAACTCGGCGGGCATGGTGGCCATCAAGGACCGCGAGGTCACGCCCACCGACGTGGCCCGGGTGATCGAAACCGCCAAGGCCATCAACATCTCCACCGACCAGCGCCTGCTGCTGGTCGAACCGCAGGAGTTTGTGATTGACGGGCAGGACGTGAAGGAGCCCATTGGCATGAGCGGCATCCGCCTGGAGGCCAAGGTGCACATCGTGACCGGGGCGCAAAGCGCGGCGGAAAACATCATGAAGTGTGTGCGCCGCTGCGGCCTGGAGGTGGACCAGCTCATGCTCAACCCGCTGGCCAGCAGCCAGGCCATCCTGACCGACGACGAAAAGGAGCTGGGTGTGGCGCTGGTGGACATTGGCGCAGGCACCACCGATGTGGCCATCTTCTCGGGCGGAGCCATTCGGCACACGGCGGTCATTCCCATCGCGGGCGACCTCATCACCAGCGACATTGCCATGGCCTTGCGTACGCCCACCAAGGACGCCGAGGACATCAAGGTGGAAAGCGGGTGCGCCAAACAGCTGCTGGCCGACCCGCAAACGCAGGTGGAAGTGCCCGGCCTGGGTGACCGTGGCCCGCGCATGCTGGGCAAGCAGGCGCTGGCCGGGGTGATCGAGCCGCGGGTGGAAGAAATCTTTGCGCTGGTGCAGCAGGTCATCCGCGATTCGGGCTACGAGGAGGTGTTGTCCTCGGGCATCGTCATCACCGGTGGCAGCGCCGTCATGCCCGGCATGGTGGAACTGGGCGAGGACATCTTCTTGAAGCCCGTGCGCCGTGGCATTCCCAAGTACGCCAGCCACCTGTCCGACATGGTGGCCCAGCCCCGTGCGGCCACTGTCATGGGGCTGTTGGAAGAGGCCCGGCTGGGCCGCATGCGCGGCCACAAGGTGGCGCAGAAGGCGGGCTCGGTGCAAAGCGCGCTGGGCCGTGTCAAAGACTGGTTTGTGGGGAATTTCTGATGTCGTTTCAACAAGCAATCAACCCCCTGGAGCAGCCTCCGCCGCTCAACCCAAATCCAGGCCTTTTGCACACCGGTCCGCCGGTCAAAAAAAGGTCGCTGACCCGTTCGTTTACCCCAACCACGCCGTTTAAAATTCATAGCAGGAGCTACTCATGAGCATTGAAATGATCGAAATTGAAGAGTTCAACCAAGGAACACAAATCAAGGTCATCGGGGTGGGTGGTGGCGGCGGCAACGCCGTTGAGTACATGATGCAAAAGGGCGTGCAGGGCGTGGAGTTCATTTGCGCCAACACCGACGCCCAGGCCCTGTCTCGCAGCTCCGCACAACGTGTGGTGCAACTGGGTTCCACCGGTCTGGGGGCAGGCAGCAAACCTGAAAAAGCCCGCGAAGCCGCCGAGGCCGCCATTGAAGACATCCGCGCCTCCATCGAAGGCGCACACATGCTGTTCATCACCGCCGGCATGGGCGGTGGCACCGGCACCGGCGCGGCACCCGTCATTGCCCGCGTGGCCAAGGAAATGGGCATCCTCACCGTGGGTGTGGTGACCAAGCCTTTCGAGTGGGAAGGTGTGCGCCGCATGGGCAACGCCGACAACGGCCTCAAGGAGCTGGAAGAGCATGTTGATTCGCTGATCGTTGTGCTCAACGAAAAGCTGCTCGACGAGCTGGGCGACGACATCACCCAGGACGAAGCCTTTGGCCAGGCCAACGACGTGCTGAAGAACGCCGTGGGCGGCATTGCCGAAATCATCAACGACTACGGCAACGTCAACGTTGACTTTGAAGACGTCCGCACCGTCATGGGCGAGCCCGGCAAGGCCATGATGGGCACCGCCACGGCCACCGGCCCGGACCGCGCCCGCATTGCCGCCGAGCAGGCCGTGGCCTGCCCGTTGCTGGAAGGGGCCGACCTCAAAGGTGCCAAGGGCGTGCTGGTGCTGGTCACCGCCTCCAAGGGCACCCTGAAGCTGAAGGAATCCAAGGAAGCCATGACGGCCATCCAGGCTTATGCCGCCGAAGATGCGCATGTCATTTACGGCGCCGCCTACGACGACAGCCTGGGCGAGGCCATCCGCGTCACCGTGGTGGCCACGGGCCTGACCAAGGCGCAGGCCGCACGTCGCACCGCTCCTCCGCTGCAAGTCCTGCGCACCGGCACCGACAACGTGGCCCTTCAGCCTCAGGGCCTGTCGCTGGGGGGGGCCATGCCCACCCTGGGCTCGGCAGCGCAACATGCGGTCGGTCCCGACGCCGTCTCTGTCCCCAGCGTGTGGCGCACCAACCGGACGCAGGCCACCGCCCGTGTGGACGCCCTGTCGGCCGGTGGCATGGACGACTTTGAGATTCCGGCCTTCCTGCGCAAGCAGGCCGACTGAGTTCCTTGCTCAAGCAGCGCACCCTCAAGACCGTCACCCGCGCTGTGGGGGTGGGCCTGCACAGCGGGCAGCGGGTGGAGTTGACCTTGCGCCCTGCGCCGCCCGACCACGGGATCGTGTTTCGCCGGGTGGACTTGCCCCGCCCGGTGGACATCCCGGTGCGGGCCACGTCGGTCAGCGACACGCGCATGGCGTCCACCCTGGCCCAGGGCGACGCCCGGGTGCTGACGGTGGAGCACCTGATGTCCGCCTGCTGCGGTTTGGGCTTGGACAACCTGCTCATCGACATCACCGCCGAGGAAGTGCCCATCCTCGACGGCTCGGCGGCATCGTTCGTTTACCTGTTGCAAAGCGCCGGGGTGGTCAACCAGGACGCGCCGCGGCGCTTCATCCGCGTGCTCAAGCCCATCGAGATTCGCGAGGGTGAGGGGCGCAACCTCAAGTGGGCGCGGTTGGACCCCTACCATGGGTACAAACTCACGTTTGAAATCGAGTTCGACCACCCGGCCGTCGACTCCACCGGGCAGTGTGTCACCTTCGATCTGGGCAGCGGCCGTTACGCCCGCGAAATCGCCCGGGCCCGCACGTTCGGGTTTGCCCGCGATGTCGAAATGCTGCGCGCCGCCGGGCTGGCCCGGGGCGGTGGCCTGGACAACGCCATCGTGATGGACGATGAGAAGGTTCTCAACGCCGATGGTCTGCGCTACGGCGATGAGTTTGCCAAGCACAAGATCCTGGACGCCATGGGCGACCTGTACATCGTGGGCAAACCGTTGCTGGCGCATTACAGCGCGTTTCGCTCGGGGCATGGCCTCAACAACCAGTTGCTGCACGCCTTGCTGAAGCAACCGGATGCCTGGGACGAGGTCACGTTCGACAGCGTCCGGGACGCCCCCGCCGGGTTCACCGAACTGGTGCCCGCGTGGTGAACTGAACTTTCATCGGGAGCGCGCCATGCTGTTGTTTCGCTTCGCCATGATGTTCCTGCTGCTGGGCGTGGTGGTGTCCATGGTGTTTTACGTGGCCACGGGCCAAACCAAGTACCGCACGCTGGGCTTCAAGCTGGTGAAGTGGGGGGTGCTGGCGGCGATGGGCTTTTTTGGGGTGCTGATCCTGGAGCGTCTGGTCTGATTTGGTGAGCTTGCGGCAGCCAGGCGTTGGCTTGCGCACGGTCGGGAAACACATGGGTTTCAAACGGCGACAGTGCAGCGAACTGCCCGGCCAGACGCAAGGCTCGGGGGTCACTGAGGATCAGCACGATGCGCAACTTGCGGTTGCTGTACCCAGCCCCAATGGTGGCCGCCGCCACCAACATCAACTGCTCATCGCTGAGCTGCCCCAGTTCGGCGTCTGAGAAGTCATTGACCGAATAGCTCAGGTCGTCGTAACGGGGGTCGTTGTGCGTCAGCTCCACCGAGCGGATGAGCTCCTGAGCGGTCACATGCCCCACAAAACGCTTGTACAGGAAGTGGCGTTGCCACTGGGTTTCGAGGCCCATGTGCGTTTTCTCCTCTTCCCGGCAGAGAACCGGAGCGTCAATGACGAAGGTGGGTGGGGGCCCCCGCCGCGGCGTTGGCCATCCATGCGGGGTGGACCAGCGCGGGCTCCAACTTCAAGTGGTACATGGGCGGCAGCCATTCGTTGGCGTGTGCACGGGATTCAAAGACATGCGTCTCGTGCGGGGTTTCTTCCGCAAACCGGCGGGCCATGGCCATCGCTTGGGCGTCGCCGGTGATGATGGCGATGCGCAGCTTCCAGTTGCATTGGCTGAAGGCCACGCCGATGGTGCGCTCGGTCACCAGGGACATGTCCTGTGGACTCAACGCCGCGATGCGGGCGTCGGTCAGGTCGTTGACCGAGTAAGACAGGTCTTCGTAACGCGGGTCGTTGTGGGTGTGCAGGACCGAGAGCAAGAACTCACGGCCTGTGACCGTTCCAAAAAAACGCTTGTACAGGCAGCGATGCTGCCAGTGGGCTTCGAATGGCATGGTGGCGTCCTTTCCCTGAACGGGGATAGGCTATCAGGAATTCCTGTGAATGTCAGGAAATCCTGATGCGGTTTGCCATGCGTCAACGTCGCCGCCGCCACGTTGGGGCGAGGGTCAGTAGCTGCGCCCCGCCTTGTAGGCGGCGCTGACCCGTGCGTTCAGGGGCGCAACCCGGGCAATGGCCGCTGTGGAACGTGCCACCTGGGCATGGGTGATGGCCAGCCCCAAGGCGTCGGCGGCATCGGTGCCGGGCAGGCCGGGCAGGTCCAGCAGGCGGCGCACCATTTCCTGCACCTGCGGCTTGGCCGCCTTGCCGTGGCCGACCACGGCCTTTTTCATTTGCAGCGCGGTGTATTCGCTCACCTCCAGGCCATTGGCCACCAAGGCCGTGAGGCAGGCCCCCCGGGCTTGCCCCAACTTGAGGGTGGCTTGGGGGTCCACGTTGACGAACACGATTTCGCAAGCGGAGACGTCGGGTTGGTAGCGTTGCACCACCTCGCCAATGCCGTCAAACAGCACCTTCAGGCGCTGGGGCAGCAAACGCGTGTCCACCTTGGCGGTGCTGATGGTGCCGCTGGCCACGTAGCGCAGTTGGCCCCCTTCGGCGTCAATCAGGCCAAAGCCGGTGGTGAGGAGGCCGGGGTCGATGCCCAGAATGCGCATTACAAAAAGCCTAGCAAACAACCCAAGCATTAAAAGCGCTAGAGGTCAAAAAAGTTTATAAAATTCAGGCGCGAAAATACCAGTGGATGGACTGGTACAGCACCGGTGCGGCAAAACACAGGGCATCCACCCGGTCGAGCAAGCCCACGGCACCCGTCACCGAGCGCCCCAGGGCGCCCCAGTGTGGCACACCCCGGTCTCGCTTGATGGCCTTCATGACCAGGTGGCCCAGTGCCCCGGAACCGCTGGCGATGAGGCCCATGGCCAGGCCCTGGCCGGGCTTGAACGGGGTCAATCCCGCCAGCATGCCGCCCATCACCCCCCCGGCGAGCACGCCCAGCGCACAGGCGGGCCAACGGAAGCCGTCGCTGATGTGGGGCAGCGATGCCGGGCGGCGCAGGCTGCGTCCAGCCACGTGTTGCACCACCATGGCGGTCTGCACCACCATCACCAGCCAGAACACCAGGAACACGCTGGAGCCCTGGGTGCCCGGCACCTGCAAAAACAGCAGCGCGGGCACGTGGCTGAGCCCGTACACACACACCATGATGCCCCACTGCACCGTGGCGTTGCGTTCCAGGAAACGGTGGGGGTCGTCGCCCAGGCTGCTGACCAGGGGCACCAACAAAAACACGTACACCGGGACGAACACCGTGAACAGGTCGGTGTGGCCGGTGCCCATCAGCAGGTACTGGGCGGGCAGCACGCCGAAAAAGGCCAGCAGCAGGGCCTTGTGGTCGGCTCGGCGCGTGGGCGTGAGGCTGACGAACTCGCGCAGGCCCAGCAGCGAGGCCACGGCAAACAGCCACAAGGCCCCCACCTTGCCCAGCGCCAGGGCCAGCCAGATCAGCCCCATCATCACCCAGGTGCGCCGCAGCCCGTTGCTCACGCGTTTGAGCCGCCAGCGCACGGGGTCGGTGTCAGGGCGCTCACGCATTGACAGCAGGAACACCGCCGACGACGCCAGCAGCAGCGTGCCGAACAGCACCACGAACAGCAGGCTGAGCTGCTGCTCCGGGCTGAGGCTGCGCAGGAAACGGTTCATGCTCGTGAGTCCATGGGGCGGGCTTTCAGGCGTCTTTCAGCGCCACGACGGCCTCGCGGGCACGGGTGAGGAAGGCCCCGCGGTCTTCGCCCGCTTGCAGGGCGATGGGTTCACCAAAGGTCACCGAACACAGGATGGGCACCGGCACCACCTCGCCCTTGGGCATGAGGCGTTGCACGTTGTGGATCCAGGCGGGCACCAGCACCACCTCGGGGAAACGCCGGGCCAGGTTGTACAGCCCGGCCTTGAATGGCTGCGGCAGCTCTTCATGCCCGCGGGTGCCTTCGGGGAACAGGATGATGGAGTCGCCCTGGGCCAGGGCTTGGATCAGGGGTTCCAGCGGGTCGCTGTCGTCGGTGCGCTGGCGGTCCACATACACCGCGTTGAACACCTCGCGGGTGATCCAGGCCCGAAACCGCCCACGGGTCCAGTAGTCCTTGGCGGCAATGGGGCGGGTGATGTTGCGCAGCTCGTGCGGCAGCGCGGCCCAGATCATCACCAGGTCGGCGTGGCTCTGGTGGTTGGCAAAGTAGATGCGCTGCTCCGCCTTGGCCGGACAGCCCAGCCAGCGGGCCTGCGCCCCGGTGAGCAGGCGCACAAAACCCAGCAGCAACCAACCGAAGAGTTTGGCAGGCAGTGGGGCCATGGCGTGGGGCTCAGGGCAGGTTGGCCGAGGCCATGCGGGCGAGGATGGTGCCCGTGCGGCGGCTGAGGTAGGCGGACTGGGGCCGTCGCTCAAACGCCTTGGGCGCGGGCAGCATCACGGCCAGGCGGGCGGCCTGCTCGGGGTTGAGCTGCTGGGCACTGACGCCAAAGTAGCGCCGGGCTGCGGCCTCGGCCCCGAACACGCCGTCGCCCCACTCCACGCTGTTGAGGTACAGCTCCAGGATGCGCCGCTTGTCCAGCAAGGCCTCCAGGCACAGGGTGAGGATGAACTCCTGGCCCTTGCGCACCAAGCTGCGTTCGCCGGACAACAACAGGTTCTTGGCCAACTGCTGGGTGATGGTGGAGCCCCCGACGATCTTGACGGGACGCTCGGTTGCCCGCTCCACGCCATGGGGGCTGTTGCGCTTCGCCTGCTTCTGGTTTTTGCTCCAGGCCGATTCCATGGCCGACCAGTCCACGCCGCGGTGCTGGGCGAAACCGTCGTCTTCGGAAGCAATGACTGCGCGCTTGAGGTGAACCGAGATGCGCTCCGCGTCCACCCACTGCTGGCTCCATGGGCCTTGTCCGGGCGTGGCCTGGTGGGTGCGGCGCCAGAGTTCAGAACGCATGAAGGCGGTGCTG
>DASUON010000305.1:0-4692 GCA_036276615.1 Burkholderiaceae bacterium | reverse complement strand
GCGCGCGATCTCCTCCAAATACAGCCGGATGAAGTTGCCGTGCAGGCGGTGCTCAATGCCCACCAGTGCCTTGTTCAAGACCATGGCACGGGTGTCGTCCGGGTGGGCCTGCAAACGCTGGCTCAGGGTCTGCAGGGCGGGTTCCAGGGCATGGGTGTCCTGCGGGTTGCCCAGTTGTGCGTCCAGCTGGGCCAACAGGGCCAGGTCGGTCTCGTCCGTCAGCACGGCGCGCAGTTCCGGCAGGCACTGCGTCAGCTCGGCCTGGGCCGTGGCCAGCAGGTTGGGCCGGTGGCGCGCCTCGGTCAGCAGTTGGCTCAGAATGTACTGGCCGCACATGGCGACCTGCTGCATCTGGCCCGCTTCCAGCGCCGGCAGCAGGCGCGAGCCCAGTTCGTCCTTGACGATGGACAGGTAGTGGTGGGTGGCGTTGGGGGTCATGAAGCGTCTCCGGGGTGATGCGTGAAAAAACTCAGCGTGCGCGTGCCACGACCAACAGGCCCAGGCCATAGCAGGTCAGCAGGCCCAGCCCGAGCGAGGCCACGGCCGCCAGGTGCGTCAGCCATGGGGTGGTGCCCGTCAGGTTCAGGGCCAGCCAGGTCGGGGCGCCCACGGCACCGTTCACCGCAGCGGCCACCATCCAGGCCAGGGGCACGATCAGCACCTGGCGCCAACCGTGCAGCAGCGGCTCCAACCGGTACACCAGCCCGCCCATCACCATCGGCATCAGGGCGTTGCAGAAGGTCCACCACACCGGAAAGCCCAGCAGCACAAAAGGCTGGTGCCCGTAGTACGAGTACATGCCGAGCACGATGGGCGGCACCTCCAGCAACACGTTCACCCCGGCGAACGTGGCGTAGCGCCGGTACAGGCCGGGCAGCGTCAGGCCTTGCTGGCACATGCGGTACGACAGAAAAGCTTGCCCGCCCACGTACCAGCAGTACACCGGCAGCATGTAAATGGGAATGGACACGCCCCAGGCGGTCAGCAAGGGGGTGTTGCCAAAGGTGGGGAACCAGACCTTGCCCACCACGTCCACGATCGGTTCATTCAGGGTGCACAGGGTGCCGCCCAGCAGCAACCAGAACCCGACGGCCGATCCCGTCTGCCGCCAGTGGCGCAGCACGCCCCACAAGGCCAGCAGCACCAGCACCGTGTTGGCCATCAGCATCAGCGTGGCGGAATGGGGTGGCGCCACCATGTGGATGGGGGCCTCCAGGGGTAGAGTGGGGGTGGTCATGGGTCTCCTTGTCGAACCGACGGGAGACTAAAAACCCGGCCATACCGTGTTTGAACAAGTGTTCTAACGCCCCGCCACGGCGGCCTACCATGCCCTCAGTCAACACACTTGGGAAAGCACAGGCCATATGGACCAGGGGCAACGCATCATCGTCATCGGCGCCGGCGTATCGGGGCTGACCGCCGCCTACCGGCTGCAAAAACAAGGTCACCGCGTCACCGTGCTGGAACGCAGCGACTACGTCGGCGGCAAGGTCAAGACCACCGTGCGCGACGGCTACATGATGGAACACGGCGCCAGCATCCTGCCCTCCAAATACCAGCACACCATGGCGCTGGTGGACGAACTGGGCCTGCAGAGCGAACTGCAGGCGGGCGGCTCCATCCTGGGCTTCTGCCGGGGCAAGGACATCCACTACATGGACGCCAACCATCTGGTGCGTGACTCGCTCACCACCGGGCTGATTTCGTGGTCCTCCAAGCTGAAGATGGCGCGCATCGGCTTCGACAGCCTGCGCGTCAAGCACAAGCTGGCCTACGAGACCCTGGCCGCCGCCGCCGACATGGACTTCGAAACCGCCGAGCAGTACACGCTGCGCCGTGGCAACCAGGAAATCTTCGACTACATCGTCGACGGCATCCTGCGTGGCCTGCTGGGCACCAGCGGCGAACAGATGTCGGTGCTCGACTTCTTCTTCAACTTCAACAACGTGTTCGGCTCCAAGCTGCTCAGCTTCAAGCAGGGCATGGGTTTCTTCCCGCACGCGCTGGCCCAGCACCTGGACGTGCGCCTGAACAGCACCGCGCAGGAAGTGCTGCCGGGCCCGAACGGCGTGGCGGTGAGCTGGACCGGCCCCGACGGCGCCCACACCGAACAGGTGGACGGCGTGGTGGTGGCCATGCCCACCGGCGTCACGTCCGACCTCATCCCCAGCCTGCCGGCCGAGGCGCACACCCTGCTCCAGGGCGTGCGCTACTCCACCATCGTCACCGCCAGCGTGGGCCTGGCGCACCCGCCCAAGGACATCCCGGCCATGCTGCTGCAGATCCCGAAGCCGGTGCACCCGGACTTCTTCGGCATCGTGCTCGACCACAACAAGGCCCCGGGCCGCGCACCCGCCGGCAAGGGCCTGGCCACGCTCTACGCCATGACCGACTGGTCGGAACAGCTTTACGACCAGAGCGACGAGCGCGTGGTGGCGCAACTGCTGCAGGCCGCCGAAACCGTGCTGCCGAACCTGTCCTCACTGGTCGAGTTCAGCCACGTCAACCGCTGGGACCCGACCATCGTCTACAGCACACCCGGCCTGTACCGCGACGTGCTGCCGCGCCTGGTGGCCCTGCAGCAGCAGGTGCCGCGCGTCACCTTCGCAGGCGACTACTTCTCCTGCTCCAATGTCAATTCAGCGGTGGCGTCGGGCGAACGCGCGGCGCGCGAGATGGCGGTCAAGCTGGCGCCGGTTCAGGCTGGGGCCAACCCTCTATGAGTCGGCCCGGATGGGTGCTAGATTCCATCGGGGCCCCGGTCTCCTTGGCCCGGACCCCGACACCCATGGCCCTGCCCGCCCGTCCCTCCGAACCCCGCTCCCGCGCCAATGTCGGCAAGGCGGGTGCGCACGCCCCCGGTTTTGACCACCTGCTTGATACCGCCGCCACCCAGTTCGCCCGTTTCGGGCTCGACGGTGCCAGCCTGCGCGACATCGGCCGCGACGCCGGCATCGGTGCTCCCCTGATCTGCTACCACTTCGAAACCAAGCAGCAGCTGTACCTGGAAGCCTTCGAACACAAGGCCGAGCAGACCATCGACCTCATCAGCGACCAGGTGGCCCGGTGCCAGGACCCCACCCTGCGCGTGCGCACCCTGGTCCAGGCGCTGTACGACCTGCTGATGTCCGAGCGCGAACTCACTGCCCTGTTGCAGCGCGACATCATCGACGCCACCCTGTGCGAACGCACCTTGCTGTCGCGCCGGGTGTACAAGCACTTCATCGCCCTCATCCGCGACGTGGCGTCGGCGTTCACCGGGCGGCAGATCAGCGAGCGCACCGCGTTTTCCATCATGTCCCTCATCCTCGGCTACAGCCTGATGACGAACGTGCGCGTGCTGGCCGATCTGGAAAACCGACCCGAGGCCATGCAGGCCGACCGCGCCGCCGTGGCTGACGAAGCCCTCAAACTGCTGGGCCAGACTGGGCCGTCACCGGATCTGGTCCGGCCTTGAGCCGGCCTTGCTGAGTCGCCCTGCCCCCCTTTGCGGCCACCTGTGCCAAGCGGTAGCAGAGGTAAACAAGTGTTGCCGTCGGTGGTTTTTTCCGTCTGGCTGGGCACAATGGTCACATGTCTAAATTCCATCTGCCCCACCGCAACGTGACCCGTGTGCTGCTGCTGGCGTCGGCCCTGGCGCTGGGCGGCTGCGTGGTCGCCCCAGAACGCGACTACCGCTACCGCTCGGAAGAAATGGTCTACGGGCCCACGACGAGTATTTACGTGCAGGTGGCCCCCCCGGCCCCCCGGGTCGAATACCGGGGCTACCCGCCGGTGGCCGGTTACGTGTGGATCACCGGTTACTGGAGTTGGGGCGGGGCCCGTTACGTCTGGGTGCCCGGGCGTTGGGTGGCCCCGCGTCCGGGGTACATCTGGGTGCCGCACCGCTGGGACCGCGATGGCGACCGTTGGCGTCACGATGGTGGCCGTTGGGAACCCGAGCGTCGTTCCGATTCACGGCGCGATAGCGACCGTGACCACGATCACGACCGTGAACAACGCCGTGAGTACGATCGCCAGCGTGACGCCGAACCGTGGCGCCAGCCGCAACCCCAGTTGCGCATGCAGAACGAACCGCAACGTGTGGACCCGCGCCCGGTGCCTGACCGCTCACGCGATGGCGACGAACGCCGCGACAACGAACGCTGGCGTCAGCCCGGCACCAGTGCCGAGCGTATCCAGCGTCCCGACCCCCGCCAGAACGGTGGCCGTGCGGAGGCTCAACGTCAGCACGAGCCCCGCGCCGCACCGCGCCCCGAGATGCAAGGCCCGAGCGAACGGAGCCTGCGTGACCCGCGCGACCCGCACCGCCGCGAGCGCGAGGAAGAATGGCGCAAAGAGCGGGAAAAAGACAAGGACAAGGAACGACAGGACTGAGCGTGAGGCTCAGTCCCTGGCCGGGGTTCAGGCCGCTGCGCGCGTCAGGCGGTCGCGCACGCCGTCCCAGGCCGGGTCTTCGGGCGGTGTTTCCACCCAGATCAGCTTGACGTTGGGGCGGTCCAGTTCGCGCAGCATGGCGAACAGTTCCTGCGCGCAGGCCTCGGCTTCCTGTGGCATGTGTTGGCGCAGCACGTGTGGGCTGACCGTGGCCAGCGGGGTGCGGCTGTACAGCGCAATGTGGCGCGCATCCGCGCCCATCAGGTCCAGCGCGGCCTGCATCTCGCGTGCGTCCATCAGGCGCACCCGGGCGCT
>DASUON010000304.1:0-2601 GCA_036276615.1 Burkholderiaceae bacterium | reverse complement strand
ATGTGCAAAATTTGCACATACTGAATCGGCCACCAGTTCACCCTCTGAAAACACGTTGCGAATGTGTTTGGTGATGACGGAGCGCTCACGGCCAAAGAGCTGGGTCATCTGCTCTTGGCTCAGCCACACGGTGTCGTTGTCCAGCCGGACTTCGACCGCTCCGCTGGCACTTTGGTAAATGGCAATGGGGTTCATGGCTGCCCTCCTTCCAGGCTCTGCACCAAGATGGCTTTCAACGTGTCGCGCAGGGGGAACGCCCGGTGCAGCGGGTCCATGCGGCTGAACGTGTCGCAGACGTCGCTTTCGGAGAGGTTCTTCTTGTTCATTCCCTGTGGCCACTTTGTGGGCATCAAGCCCATGTCAATCAAGCATGATGAATGATGCCTGGAGTGAACCGATCCGCTACCCATCGCCCCGCTGCAAGTCCAACCACGCTGAAAACTCCAACGGTCGAATGCCAAACCGCACGGCATTGCCTTCGTGCAGCGCTGCAAATTCGGCCAGCACCAGCTGAACAAAACGTACGTGCTCGGCCTGGGGCACCGCTGTCGGCATCAGGCTCAGCACCGCGTGTTCTGTGGCCGCATGTCCCTGTCGCACGATGGCGGCAACCACCTCGGCCAGCGCCTGCCGGTGGCGCAGCCGAAACAAGTCTGGCGGCACCAGGTTTTGCTTGACGGCCACGTACTGCTGGCATGAGCGTTCGTAGGCCCACACAAACACGTCGCGCAGCAGCTCCACCCGGTTCAGCTCGTACACGCCCAGCATGGCATCCACATAGACCTGCTGCGGCACGTCGATGAAGGACAGCGGGCAGAGGTTGTGGCGAATGAACGGGATGTTGGCCGCCAGCCGCGACACGCGCTTGTTCACGTCTTCAAAGGGCTGCAGGTAGGGCAGGTGCACCATGAGGAAGAAGGCCTGCTCGAACGGGTCCACCACCTCGGCGGCCATCTGCACCACGATGCCCAACAGCTCCTCCAGCCGCTGGGGCAGCGCCATGGGCTGGTACACGCTGCCGCCAATCTCCACGGCGCGGCGGCGGATGCGCCCGACCGCGGCGGGGTCGGCCATCAGGCCGTCGGACAGGAAGGCGTGCAGCGCAATCAGGGTGGAGGTTTGCACCTGGGCGTGCTCGGGGTGGAGCACCAGGTACTCGATGGCCTGCTTGTGGTTCAGGATCATCTGGGTTTCCAGTGCGTCCTTGCCTTCGGCGGCTTGGCCGTGTTCGATCAGCCGCTGGGTGTCCAGGCGGCTGTAGGTGTTGCCTTCCAGGTGGGATGAGGCCCAGGACAGGTCGATCAGCAGCCGGTTGAGGATGTCCTTGGCGAACGTGCCCGCCGGGGTTTGATGGGCGGGCGAGCGGCCCAGGGCATGCAGCTGCTCGCGCAGCGCCTGCGGCAGGTAGGCCGTGTGGTTGGGGTGGTATTGCTCCAAAAACGCCAGCCGGTAACCCATGGGGCTGCGCAGGTGCCGGGGTCGGGACACATGGGCACGGATCTCGGCCCCTTGGGCGGACAAGGGAATGCCGTCTGGTGCAGGGGTTTCCAACGGGGTGGGCGCCTGGGGCGGGGTGTCCAGGCGGCGGTAGCGGGCGGCGCGCTTTTCTCCCTGCATCACAATGCGTTGCTGGGCCACCAGCAGGGCCAGACGTCGCTGCAGGGTGCGGCGCTGGTAGCGGTCGCCCAGCTGGTTCAGCAGGGTGTCGATGCGCAAGCCCGCAGGGTCGGCCCCGATCCGTTCGACCAGCATGTCCAACTCTTGGGGTGACGTGGTGCGTGGCATGGGAAAGGCTCCAAGTGTCGCAAAGAATTTTATGCGACAGATAAAGTGTCGCAAAATCAGATTGTGCGACACTTCTCCGCACAAGAATATTCAAATTTGATAGCTGCTCACGCTTGATATAAAAGCGCCAGAAGCCCATTTGATGTGTATGTTCAGTCACCCAAGCGCGGTCCCCGCGCTCTTCCAGGGAGTTTTTGCCCCATGACCTCAATGAACCTCCGGCCCATGGCCAGCTACCTGTTGGCCGCCTTGGCCATTCTGTTGTGCCTGTGGCTGCACCTGGTGCCTGCGGCGCTGTCGGGCTTTTTGGTGTACGTGCTGGTGGCGGGCATCAGCCGCCGGTACCTGAGCCACCTGGACGATGCCCGCGGGCGTTTGTGGGCCACGGCGGCCATTGCGGTGGTGGTGGTGCTGGTGTTTTCGCTGGCGGTGGCGGTGGTGGTCAACCAACTGCACTTTGCCTCGGCGCAGGGGCTGGCCGGGCTGTTGCAGAAGATGGCCGAAATCATTGCCAATGCGCAGGGCATCCTGCCCGCGTGGCTGGTGGGCTCACTGCCCACGTCGGCGGACGACATCCAGTCGGAGGTGGTGCAGCTGCTCAAGGACCACGCCGGTCAGTTGCAAGCGGCGGGCAAGGACGTGGGCGTGGGCCTGGTGCACGCCATCATCGGCTGTGTGGTGGGCGGCATGGTGGCGGCGCGGCAGGTGTCTGCCGACGAAACCCAGGCCCCGCTGCGGGCGGCGCTGATCTGCCGCGCCCGCCGGTTCACCACCTGTTTTGAAAAGGTGTTTGTGGGCCAGGGCAAGATTGCCGCC
>DASUON010000303.1:0-4404 GCA_036276615.1 Burkholderiaceae bacterium | reverse complement strand
GGCAGACGACCTGCCCGCCCTGCCCTGGCTGACGGCCACGCTGAAGGAGGCGCTGCGCCTGTACCCGCCCATTGCCGCGCTGATGAACCGGCGCACCACCGCCCCCATTCAGCTGGGCGGGTGGACGGTGCCCGCCGGGGCCATGCTGCGCATCACGCCCTGGGTGATCCACCGCGACCCGCGCTGGTTTGTGGAGCCCGACGCCTTTCGCCCTGAGCGTTTTGTGGACGCGGCAGAGGCCGAGGCCATGCCCCGCGGCGCGTGGATGCCGTTTGGCACCGGCCCGCGGGTGTGCATTGGCCAGCACTTTGCGATGCTGGAAATCACCCTGCTGGGGGCCATGCTGTTGCAGCGCTTCACCCAGGCACTGCCGCAGCCCGCGCCCGCCTGCACGCCCACCCTGAACGTGACGCTGCGCCCGCAAGAGCCGCTGGCCTTGCGGCTGGTGCGGCGGGCGGAGACGGGGGCGGCAGTGGCGTGAGCAGCGTCAGCGGCGGCGCGTCAAAGCCAGCGCAGCGCGGCGTGGTTGATGCAGAGGTGCATCACGTTGTCGGTGATGACCTTGAGCCAGAACGCCTTCCACGGCTCCACCGTGGGCGGGTAGCCGGTGGCTTGGCAGTCGGCCCACTTCAGGCTGGGCTGGGTGAGCCAGTTCTTGGCAAACGTGAGGTGGCGGGCCAGGTCGAAACGGTCGATCACCGCATGCGTGCCCCAGATAGTGAGCCACGCCGCCCACGAGGGCGACAGCAGCCAGAACGGCAAGGCGTACACCGTGGCATGCACCAGCGCCGCGCCCAGGTGCTGGAGCTTGCGGCGGGCCATCCACTCGGTCTGGGTGATGTAGTCGCCAATGGCGTGAAGCAGCAGCTGTTCCATGCCCCCGGAGCATGACACTTCTGCACGGGCAACGACCTGAACCCGCGCATTCACAAGGGAAAACCCTTGCACCCCATTCACGGCGATTCTCGACCCCGGAGCGCGTGACGATCACGCCAGACAGGCGAACATAAATCATTGAAATGAAAAGATTTTCAATGCAAAATCACTTTTTTTGAACTGGTGCTGAAAACGTGGAAGCCATCGTCCCCTGCACTGAAGACCAATGCCGCCAGTACCTTGATGCGCTGGCCGTGTTCAATGCGCTCATCGCGGCAAAGAAAGACTTGGCCGAAGTGCGTGGCTCCATGATCTGGCGAGAGGTGGCGGGCAAAACCTACCTGGTGCGCACCTCCACCACCGGCGCACAAAAGTCGCTCGGGCCCGACAGTGACGACAACAGGGCCATCTACACGCGGTTCATGGACCGCAAGGAACGCGCCACCACACGGCACAAGGCACTGGCGGACAAACTGACCACCATGCAGCGGCGCAACAAGGCCGATTTGGTCGGGCGAGTCCCCAACGTGGTGATCTCCGTGCTGGCGGCACTCGATCAGGCCGGCGTGGGTGACGACCTCCTGACCGTGGGCACCCATGCCTTGTATGCCTACGAGGCCGCCTGTGGTGTCAGGGTGGACAGTTCGGCCATGGCCACGCGAGACATCGACTTGCTGTACGACACCCGCAAGCACTTGCGGTTCATCTCGGCGATGAAGCGACTGGACACGTCCATGATCGGTGTGCTTCGAAAAGCTGACAAAACGTTTCGTGTGCGGCCTGACCAGTTGCAAACCGCCGTCAACGACGATGGTTTTGAGGTGGATGTGATCAGGCGCATGGCCAGGGATGGCGACCCTCACCCGTTGCGAATGACCGCAGATGCCGAAGACCTCTGGGCCGTGCAAGTGCCGTCAGGCAACCGACTGTTGAGTGGCCGTCGGTTCGAGCAAATGGTGGTAGGCCAGAACGGAGCCATGGCCTTGATGCGAACGGTGCACCCGCTCGACTTCATCCAGGTCAAGAATGAACTGGCCGATGCCCCCACGCGCGACCCGCTCAAACGCCGCAAAGACCGGATGCAGGCCGATGTGGTGGCACACCTGTGGGATGAATACCTGCAACACATGCAGCGCCACGAACAGGATGGTGCTGCGCCGCCAGAGGCCCCGCAGAACTGAATAATCGCCTGATGAGAATTCAGATCGCTTGCGTTGCCGACGTGCCACTGGTGTTTGCCGTCCTGAGACCGTTGTGGTCCGCTGCGGAGATTGGCGCTGAGGGCGCTTTATGAGGGGTTTGGCTTTTCGCTTCACAGCGTCGTCCAACGCGGACGTGCGTCATATGCCCGATATGAACTTGATGTCCGTTGAGTGGCTGCGCGGCCATGTCTTCATACACTTTGCCGCAAGGCCGTTCAGTCACAGAAACAGGAAACCCCCATGCCTGAAGTGATCGGCATCGACCACATTTACCTCACCGTCAGCGACCTGGCCCGCGCCGAGGCGTTCTACACCGCGGTGCTGCAAGGCGTGCTGGGCTACCGCAGCAACCGCTTCACGCTGGCGGGCGACCCGCATGTGCAGTTCTACAACCGGCACCACGGCATCGTGCTGCGCCCCGCCCGGCCCGACACGCCGCAGCAGCCGCACAACCCGTATTCCCCCGGCCTGCACCACCTGTGCCTGCGGGTGAGCAGCGCCAGCGACGTGGCCGACACCGCCCGCGCCCTGCAAGCCGCGGGCATTGCCGCCACCGACGCCCGCCTGTACCCCGAGTACGCCCCCGACTACTGCGCCACCTTTTTCACCGACCCCGATGGCCTGCGCCTGGAAGTGACCAACTACCGCGCCGAACGGCGCGAGCGGCACGACCATTGGGACACCCTGCCCCCCCACATGAGCACCTTCACCCTCCGCCTGGCCGCCTACCCGGCCGACACCGCCCCGCTGCTGGACCTGATCCGCGAGTACCTGACCTGGCTGAACGTGGACCTGTGCGGGCGCGGCCTGGAGAAGGAACTGCCGCAGTTTGAAACGCTGTTCAGCCCGCCGTCGGGCCTGTTTGTGCTGGCGCATGTGGGCACCGAACTGGCCGGTTGCGCGGGCCTGCTGGTGCACCATGGCCGCACCGCCGAACTCAAGCGGGTGTACGTGCGCCCGGCCCACAGGGGCCTGGGCTTGGGCGAGGCCATGCTGCGGCGGCTGATGGAACTGGCCCCCACGCTGGCGGTGGACCACCTGATCCTGGACGCCGTGGCCCCCACCACCCACGCCCAGGCGCTGTACCGCCGCATGGGGTTCACCGAAACCCCGCCCTACTACGACAACGCCGCGCCCGACACCCGTTTTTTTGAACTCCACCTGCCGCCATGTACGTTGTGATCTTCCGGGCCACGGCCCGCGCCCTGGACCCCGAATACAGCGCCACCGCCGCCCGCTTGCGGCAGATGGCGCTGCAAGAGTTTGGCTGCCTGGACTTTGTGGCCGTGACCGAAGGCCGCCAGGAAGTGGCGCTGTCGTACTGGCCGGACGAGGCCAGCATCCGCGCCTGGAAACAGCAGGCCGACCACCTGATGGCCCAGCAGCTGGGCCGCGAGCGCTGGTACAGCGGCTACACGGTGGAGGTGGCGGAAATCAAACGGCGTTACCAGGCCCCGGCCAGCGCGTGAGGCGCTTGAGCCCACCGGGCCGCGCCAGCGCCTCGCGTTCGGCCTGAAGGCGGTCGATCTCGGCCTTCAGCCGCGCCCTGTGGCCGTCCCGTTGCGCCTGAAGGGTTTCAGCGTTGAGCCCCTGCCCCTGCGGCACCTCGAACTCGTGCAGCAGGCTTTGCTGGGTGCGGGCGCGTTCGCGCTCCAGGTCGGCCACCTGGGCCTTGAGCAGCAGGGTGAGGGCCTGGCACTTGTCGTCGGACAGGGGGGCCTGGGCATCGGCGCCGTCCAGCGCGGCGCGGCGTTGCAGGTCTTGCAGCGCCAGGTAGTCCTTGCGGGCGTAGGCGGCGTTGGCCTCGCTCATCAGCGCGGTCTTGCGCTGGCGGGCGTCGGGGTCGGGCTCGCGGTCGGGGTGCAGGGCGCTGGCCAGCTGGCGGTACAGGCTGCGCAGGCTGGTGTGGGCGTCGTCTTGCAGGCTGACCAGCAGCGGGGACGCTGCGGGTGCTGGGAGCGAGGTGTGGCCCTGGGCGTCCCGCGTGGCTTGGCGTTTGGCTTCCTTTTTGGCGTCGCGTTTGGCATCCCGCTGGCTCTGGCGTTCGGCGGTGCGGGCGGCCTTGTCGTCGTCGGCCTGTTGCAGGCGGGCGCGGGCGGCGTGCATCAGCTCGTGCCAGCTGGGGGCCGCCTGCCCGGGCAGCAGGGGTTCGCCCAGCCAGGCCTCCAGCTGCTGCCGGGCGGCCTGCACGCGGTCTTGCTCCAGCTGGGTCAGGGTGCGGGGGCTGTGGCGGTCGTGCACCGCCGCCATGTCGGCGTGGCCGCGCTGCACCAACTCCCGCGCCAGCTGCGCCAGCACCCGCTGACCGGCCTGGCGTTGGGGGGCG
>DASUON010000302.1:0-7712 GCA_036276615.1 Burkholderiaceae bacterium | reverse complement strand
TCCTGTTTTTGAAGCACCCTCATCCCAGAACCCTCATCCCAGAACCCTCATCCCAGAACCTTCACCAACAACCCCACCACCAGCACCGTGCTGACAGCGGCCACCACGGCCACCGCCATCAGGTGGCGGCGCAGGCGGTTCAGCTGGGTGCGCTGGTCCTCCACCTGAGCCAGGGCGCGGGCCTGTTGTTCGGCCAGTTCCTGCAACAGTTGCTGGGTGTCGGTCAGTTGGGTGCGCAGCTGGGCGGTTTCGGTGCGGGCCGCGTGCAGTTGGGTGCTGAGTTCGGCCGGGGTGAGCGGCGTGGCCGCATCGGGCACCGGGACAGCCACCGTGGTGGTGCCCTCGCCAGCATCGCCCCCCGCGTGGTCGCCGGGTTTGCGTTTGAGCAACTTGCGCGCGGCGTTGACCACGGCGGGGGCGTGCTCAATCACATCAGACCAGGGCACCGCCTTGGCCAGGGTCCACCAGGGTACGGCCATGGGTCAGCCTTTCATTGGGCTTGGATGTTCTGGGCGCGGATGACGGTGGTCATTTGCGCGGTGTCCGCCTGGATGCGGTTGGCCAGCCCCTCGGGTGAGGTGCCCACCACCTGCCAGCCCTGGTTGAACAGGCGCTGGCGCATGTCGGGTTGGCGCACGATGTTCACCAGCGCATTGGCCACCTTGTGGACGTGGGCCTGGGGCATGCGTGCCGGGGCGGCCACGGCGTTCCAGATTTCCAACTGAAAGCCCTTCAGCCCGTCCACGCCCGATTCGGCCAGCGTGGGCACGTCGGGCACCAGGCTGCTGCGCCCGGCCGATGTGACACCAATGGCATGCAAACGGCCCGCCTTGACCTGGGCCATGGCCAGCCCGGGGGGCAGCAGGGCCATGTGGGTCTGCCCGCCCAGCAAGCCGGTGATGACCTGCGGGTTGCCGGGGTAAGGCACGTGCACCGCACCCAGGCCGACGCGGGCCTTGAGCAGCTCGGTCCCCAGGTGGGCCATGGTGCCCACGCCCGGGGTGCCGTAGTTCCACGCCCCGCCGCCTTGGCGTGCGGCGGCAAAAAAGGCCGCGGCCCCGCCGGGCAGGTGGGTGGGCGCGGCCAGCACCAAGGGGGCGGTGGCCACCAGGGACACGGGGGCCAGGTCTTTCAAGGGGTCGTAAGGCACCTTGGGGTTGAGGACTTTGGCAATCGTGAGGTTGCCGTTGATCATCAGCCCCAGGGTGTGGCCATCGGTGGCCTGGGCCACGGCAGCGGCGCCAATGTTGCCGCCCGCGCCGGGTTTGTTGTCCACCACCACGGGTTGGCCCAGCGCGTGCGCCAGGGGTTCGGCCAGGGTGCGGGCGGTGATGTCGGGCGAGGAGCCGGGCGGAAAGCCCACCACCAGCCGCAACGGCTGGGTGGGCCAGGGAGCGGTGGCGGCGGCAGCGCCAGCCGGGGCGTCGGCGGCCTGGGCAGGCACGCACCACGGGGCGGCCAAACTCAGGGCGGCCAGGGCCAGCGTGCACGCCCGGCGGCGCGATGAGGGGTATGCGGTCAAGGTCTTGTCTCCGAAAAACTTGAAACCAAAATGGCCTCTACCGCTTTCAGTACAAGCGCTGACCGCTATGCATTTCAGGGCTTTGGCGGCCCTTCGTACAGCCAGGGTTTGTCCAGCAGGCGGTCGCCCATCAAGGCCATGGTGGCGTTGCGGGCGAGGCGCATCCAGCCTTCGGCGTGGAATGCACGCCCGTTGCGGATGGAATTGGACTGTACCCGCGCATTGCGACGCCAGCGCGCCTGGGCAAAACGCTGGAACAGCGCGGCCCAGTCCAGGGTGGTGTCGGGCTGGTGGGCATGGGCCTGCGCCAGCAGCTGGCCCAGGGTCCAGGCGTCTTCCAGCGCCATGGCCGCGCCTTGGGCCAGGTAGGGGCGCATGGGGTGGGCGGCGTCACCGGCCAGGGCCACCTTGCCCTGGGCGTGTTCGTAGGGGCCAGTCATGGGGGGGCGGTCGTTCAAGGGCCACAGCTTCCACAGGTCCACCGCGTCCAGCATGCCCGACAGCATGGGGTGCACCGGGCCCACGGCGCGCATGAGGTCGGCACGGTTGGCCTCGTGCGACCAGCTTTGGGGGTTGCTGGTCTGCCGCCCTTCCACCACCGCCACGATGTTGACCAGCGCCCCGCGGCGCACCGGGTAGTGCACCACATGCAGCCGCGGCCCCAACCAGGCGGTGACCACGTGGG
The DNA here is from genome assembly GCA_036276615.1 of Burkholderiaceae bacterium. GTDB lineage: Bacteria > Pseudomonadota > Gammaproteobacteria > Burkholderiales > Burkholderiaceae_C > UBA2334. The sequence goes on along the minus strand of DASUON010000302.1, from coordinate 5,505 downwards.
TGCGCAGGGCCTCGGGCAGGTCGGCCTGCTTGACCATGCCGCGGTAGGCCACATGGCCCGAGAAGCGGGGGGCGATGTCGATGGGCGGCTCACCACCCTGCACCAGGCCCTGCGGCCCGGCCATCACATGGCGGCGCACCACGCTCCACAGGCCGTCGCAGCCCACCAGGGCACCGGCTTCGAGGTTGCGGCCCGACTCGGTGTGCACGGCCACGCCCTCGGGCGTTTCCCACACGCTGCGCACGCGCTCCTTCAGGTGCAGGGTGACGTTGCTCTGCTGTTTGACGGCCTGCACCAGCAGGTTGAGGGCGTCGGCACGGTGGATGGTGGCGTAGGGCTGGCCGTAGCGGGCCCGGGCCAGCTCCCCCAGCAGCTTTTCGCCGAGCACGTTGCCGTCGTGGGCGTCGCGCACGCGCAAGGCGTTGGGAAAGGCCGCCACGGCCTTGAGGGGTTCCATCAGGCCCCAGTCGTCCAGCACACGCACGGCGTTGGGGCCCAGCTGGATGCCCGCCCCCACTTCGGAGAACTCGGCCGTCTGCTCCAGCAGATCGGTCTGGATTCCGTTGCGCGACGCGGCCAGCGCCAGCGCCATGCCCCCGATGCCACCCCCGGCAATCAACAGCTGTTTGTTCATGGGCGGGCATTCTGGCGTGAACCTGACAGCAAAGTCTTGACGACGGACAATACCGGGCATGAATGCCACCCCTGCCACCCCCGCAACCCCTTCGGCCCGCGTGCCCGAACTGCTGCTGCCCGCCGGTTCACTGGCCAAGATGCGCGCCGCCTACGACTTCGGGGCCGACGCCGTGTACGCCGGTCAACCCCGCTACTCGCTGCGCGCCCGCAACAACGAGTTCCGCCTGGAGCAGATTGCCCAAGGCATTGACGAAGCCCACCAGCGCGGCAAGAAGTTCTTCCTCACCAGCAACCTGTTGCCGCACAACGACAAGGTGCGCACCTACCTGCGCGACATCGAGCCCATCGTGGCGCTCAAGCCCGACGGCATCATCATGGCCGACCCCGGTCTGATCATGATGGTGCTGGACAAGATGCACAGCGGGGCCTGGGACCACGTGCCCATCCACCTCTCGGTGCAGGCCAACACCACCAACCACGCGGCGGTGAAGTTCTGGCAGAAGGTGGGGGTGACGCGCATCATCCTCTCGCGCGAACTCAGCCTGGACGAGATCGAGGCCATCCGCAACGAGTGCCCCGACATGGAGCTGGAGGTGTTTGTGCACGGCGCCTTGTGCATCGCCTACTCGGGCCGCTGCCTGCTCAGCGGCTACTTCAACCGCCGCGACGCCAACCAGGGCACCTGCACCAACGCCTGCCGCTGGGAGTACAAGCAAAGCGCCGCCCAGGAAACCGACAGTGGCGACGTGATGCCCGCCGCGGCCACGGCGCTGGGCCAGGACTTCAACTTTGCCGCCGAGCAGCAGCAGGCCGAAACCGCCTTTGCCGCCTGCGGAGGCAGCCCCCGCCACCCCGCCGCCAATCAGGTGTACCTGCTGGAAGAGGCCGAGCGCCCGGGGCAGCTGATGCCCATCATGGAAGACGAGCACGGCACCTACATCATGAACAGCAAGGACCTGCGGGCCGTGGAGCATGTGGCGCGGCTGGTGCAGATCGGGGTGGATTCGCTCAAGGTGGAAGGCCGCACCAAGAGCCAGTACTACGTGACGCGCACCGCCCAGATTTACCGCCGCGCCATCGACGACGCGGTGGCGGGCAAGCCCTTCAACCCCGAGCTGGTTGCCCAGCTGGAAAGCCTGGCCAACCGGGGTTACACCAGCGGCTTTCTGGAACGCCGCCCCTCACAGGACTACCAGAACTACGAAACCGGCGGCTCCCAGGCCCGGCACAGCCAGTACGTGGGCGAGGTGCTGAACGTGGCCGACGGCTGGGCCGAAATCGAAACCAAGAACCGCTTTGCCGTGGGCGACACGATTGAGGTGATCCACCCCAGCGGCAACCGCCTGGTCAAGCTGGACACCATGAAAAACGCCGACGGTGAGCCCGTGCAGGTGGCCGCAGGCAACCCCATGCGGGTGTGGATTCCCGTGCACGGCCAGGAAGACGCCACCCGCGGGGCGCTGGTGGCACGGATTCTGTAAGCCCTCAGCCCACAACCCTCAACGCGCCATCACCGACTGCCACGCCCGGTGCAGGCGCTGCACCAGCGAGGCCATCATGCCCTCGGGGGCCACACCGTAGCCCAGCACCAGGCCGGTCTGCACCGGCCCGCTGGCCTCCGGCAAGGCGTAGCGGCTCAGGGGTGAGGCGCTCACGCCCAGGGCGGCGGCGGCTTCGGCCACGGCCACGTCGTCCACTGGCTGGGCAAACACCAGGGTGAGGTGCATGCCAGCGGCCCCGCCCCACACGGTGATGGCGGTGCCAAAAGCCTGCGTCAGTTCATGGCGCAGCAGCTGCTGGCGGCGGGCGTACAGCGGGGCCATGCGCCGCAGGTGCCGGGCCATGGCCCCACTGGCAATGAAGCGGGCCAACGCCCGCTGCTCCACCTGCTGCCCCGTGCGGAACACCCCACGCAGGCCTTGCGACATAGGCTCCACCGCCCAAGGCGGCACCACCAGGTAGCCCAGCCGCAGCCCCGGAGCCATGACCTTGCTGAAGGTGCCCACGTACACCACCGGGGCTTGCGGGTCCAGGCGTTGCAGCGGCGGCAGCGGCCGCCCGCTGTGCACAAACTCCCAGTCGTAGTCGTCCTCGATCACCCAGGCGTCGGTGCCACGCAGCAGCGCCAGCAGGGTCTGGCGCCGTTGCAGCGACAGCACCGCCCCCATGGGGTACTGGTGCGAGGGCGACACAAACACCAGCCGGGGCGGCTGGGCGTGCCAGCGCTCGGGGTCCACCACCAGGCCGTCGGCATCCACCGGAACGGGCTGCAAGCGCAAGCCGCCGGTGCGCAGCATGGCCGCCGCGGCGGGGTAGCCGGGGTGCTCCATCCACACGGTGTCGCCCGGGTCGGCCAGCATGCGGGCGCACAGGTCCAGCGCGGTCTGGGCACCCGAGGTCACCAACACCTGCTCGGGCGTGCAGTTCAGCCCTCGGCGGGCGCGAAGGTATTGGGCAATGGCCTGGCGCAACTCGGGGTCGCCCGCGTCCGAAGCATAGGCCAATTGGCGTGCCCCCACCTCGCCCCAGGCCTGCTGGACATGGCGCGCCCAGCTGCGCCAGGGAAAGGCGTGGAGGTCGGGCACCCCGGGGGCAAAGGGCAGAAACTCGCTGCCGCCCTCGCGCACCGGGGCCATGAGCGCCTGCGCTCGACGGGAAAACCGCCCCGCCACACCGGGGGAAAGGCCAGGCTGCGGGGGCTTGTCATTGGCCGCCGTTGGCGAAGAACGCTGGGTCGTGTCCCTGGGGGCCACCACCGTGCCGCCGGGGCCGGGCAACAGCCACCCCTCGGCCACCAGTTGCTGGTAGGCGTGCACCACGGTGTTGCGGGCCATGCCCTCGCGCTGCGCCAACTCGCGCGAGGCGGGCAGGCGCGTGCCCGCCGCCCAGCGCCCCTCGCGCAAGGCCTGGCGCAGCAGCTCCAGCAGACGCTGCTGACGGGGCACCCCACGCACCCGCCCGGCGGGCCCCAACGTGGCCAGCACACCGGACAGGTCGGCCACCGGGGCCACGGCAATCAGTGGTTCCAAAACATGTTCCCATCGTGGTTCTAAACACCAGACGGCTGCACTTTAACCTTGTGGTTCCTTCTGCCCACTGGGTGCACGCGCATCCCCCAACCGCCATGTACCTGCCCGCACCGTTCGAGGAATCCCGCACCGAGGTCTTGCACGACCTGATGCGCCAACACCCCCTGGCCACCGTCATCACCCAACGCCCCGTGGCCAACGGAGCCACCGCCTGGCCCGAGCTGGAGGCCAACCTGGTGCCGTTTGCCCTGGCGGCCACGGACGCCGACGCTGGTACTGCAGCCACTGCTCCGCTGGGCACCCTGCAAGCCCACGTGGCACGCAACAACCCCTGGGTGCAGGACCTGGAACAGGCCATGGCCCAGGACGCACGCGGCCTGCCCTGCCTGCTGGTGTTCCAGGGGCCACAGCACTACATCAGCCCCTCGTGGTACGCCAGCAAGGCCGCAGGTGGGCGGGTGGTGCCCACCTGGAACTACGCCACCGTGCATGCCTGGGGCCGGGCCCGGCTGGTGAACGACGCCGACTGGCTGATGGCCCAGCTGAGCACCCTCACCCACGCCCAGGAACGCCACCAAGCCCATCCCTGGGCGGTGGCCGACGCCCCTGCCGATTACCTGAGCGGGATGCTGCGGGCCATTGTGGGCGTGGAGGTCTGCGTGGAGCGGCTGCAAGGCAAATGGAAGGTCAGCCAGAACCGCCCGGTGGCCGACCGCCACACCGTGCACCAGGGCCTGCTGGCCCAGGTTTCGCCCCACATCCACCCGGCCCAGGCCATGGCCAACCTCGTGGCCCAGCACCTGCCGTCCGCCTGACCCACCCCGTCCTTCATCCCTTGGCGTTCACCATGACCCGACCCACACCGCCCGCCGTGACCATTCGCCCCGCCACCCCAGCCGACCAGGCCGCCTGGTGGCCGCTGTGGCAGGCGTATCTGACGTTTTACGAAACCACCCTGCCCGACGCGGTGTCACACCTCACTTGGCAACGGCTGATGGACCCCGCCGAACCCATGCACGTGGCGCTGGCCGAGCAGGACGGTCCGAACGGTCGCACCGTGGTGGGGCTGGTGCATTACATCGAACACCGCAGTTGCTGGACAGAAGGCAACTACATGTACCTGCAAGACCTGTTTGCCCACGAGTCGGTGCGCGGCCAGGGCGTGGGGCGGGCGTTGATTGAGCATGTGTACCAGGACGCACGCCAACGCGGCTGCGCCCGCGTGCACTGGCTCACCCAGGAGGGCAATGCCACCGCCCGGCAGCTGTACGACCGGGTGGCCATCCGCTCGGGCTTCATCCAGTACCGGCAACTGCTCTGAAACGGCGGGAGTGACGGGCAGGTTCAGTCCCCGGGCAAGGGGCCGCCGCGCAGGCGCTTGACGGCACCACGCTGGGCCTTGCCCGCCAGGCGCCGCTGCTGCGACGCCCGGGTGGGCCGCGTGGCCCGCCGCACCCGAGGCACCTGTGCCGCAGACTGCACCAGGGCCTGCAGGCGCTCCAGGGCGTCGGCACGGTTGAGGTCCTGGCTACGGTGGGTCTGGGCCTTGATGACCACCACGCCGTCCTGGGTGATGCGGTGGTCCCGCAGGGCCAGCAGGCGCTGCTTCACGTCGTCGGGCAAGGTCGAGGCGTGCACATCAAAACGCAGGTGCACGGCGCTGGAGACCTTGTTGACGTTCTGCCCCCCAGCCCCCTGCGCACGCACGGCAGACACCTCCACCTCCTGGGGCAGGCGGGACAGCCAGCCCGACCACCATGCAGCAGGGCCTTCGGTCCGCAGCGGGGCCACGGACGCCGGACAGGCGGGGGCCAACGACTCAGGGGGCGGGATATCGGAC
>DASUON010000301.1:0-9802 GCA_036276615.1 Burkholderiaceae bacterium | reverse complement strand
CAAGCAACGCGCCGCTGCTGTGGTGGACGCCACCGGGGCGCGGTACGTGGAAGGAGCGGTCATGACCAGCGTGCCGCCCCACCGCATCCGCGTGCCGCTGCTGCTGGGCGGCGCCCATGCCGCCGAGCTGTGCCCACGGCTCAACGCGTTGGGCTTTGCCAGCCGCGTGGTCAGCCCGCAGCTGGGCGTGGCCAGCGCCACCAAGATGTGCCGCAGCGTCATGATCAAAGGGCTGGAGGCCATGGTGATCGAAAGCCTGACCACCGCCCGCCACTACGGCGTGGAAGACGCCGTCATCGCCAGCCTGTGCGAAACCTTCCCCGGCGTGGACTGGGAAAAGCAGGCCGCCTACTTCTTCCAGCGCGTGATCGAACATGGCCGCCGCCGCAGCGAAGAGGTGCGCGAGGTGGCCGAAACCGTGCGCGACGCGGGCCTGACGCCCTGGAGCGCCAGCGGCACCGCCGAACGACAAGCCTGGGTGGCCAACCTGGCCGACGCCGGGGTGTTTGGAGCGAAGGGAGAGTCGGGGTTTGCGCGCAGTGCGGACTGGCGGACGGAGGCGGATCGGGTGTTGGGGTGGGTGGAGGGGGGCGAGGAGGGCTGAGGGCGGAATGGACACATGCCCTCATGAATTCATCGGGCCACCACATGCAGGCGCGGCACCACGTCATCCTGGTCGTCATCGTCGCCGGGCAGCAGCTCGAAGGGCCTCAAGACCGCGCGCTCAACGCGCTGGGCCAGTTCTTCGTCGCCGAACACCCCTGGGTACGTCCTGCGCAGCTTGCCAGTGACCTTCTGGTTGGTCACCAGTGATCGGATGATCGCCGCATAGTCCTCATCCCGCCCCTCGATGATCTCCTTGAGGTTGTCACGCGCCGCGTCCCAGCGCAGCAGGTACACGGCCTCGTCCTTGAGCCCGTGTCGGATCGAGTGCTCGATCACCTCAACCAGGTACGCGGACTGCAGTGTGAGGTCAGCATATCGCCAGGTGGACAGGCCCAGGCCCCAATCGCCCACGTGCACATTGGATTCAACCCCATCAGCGTGCGCCACGGTCACGCCAAACTTGCACACCGGACTCATCTTGGCCATCAGCGGGCGTGACAGGCGCTCAAGCGCCTTGTCGTAGTCAGCACGCCTCACGGCGTTCTCGCTGATCACCGCCGAAACCGGCAGGATCACCGGCGCCGGCAAGAACCCGTCACGCCGGAGGATGTCGTTGATGAGAAAGCGCGAGAGTCGGCCATTGCCGTCACCCAAAGGGTGGATGTAGACGAAGCCAAAGGACAGGGCCGCGGCACGCAGCAGCGGGCTTTGCCCACGGGTACGCTGCTCGAACGCACGCAACCCCTCCATCATCTCCGGCACCCAGTCATGATGCGGTGCCAGGTAGTCGATCACCGGCTCATGGAGCGAGTTGGTGTGCCCCACAAAAACCGGCGACTGCCGAACGCCCAGTCTGGTGCCCACCATCTTGTCGCCCATGATGGCTCGCTGGATCTCCAGCATCCCCTCATCCGTGAGGGCGGAGTCGATCTTGCCGCAGTGCGTGGTCATCGCACGCGCCAGGCGGCGGATGCGATCCTCTTCCTTGCCCTCGGACTCGATGGCAAAGCTGGCCTTGCTCTCCTTGATCGTCAGCCAGTTGACCGCACGCTCGATGGTCTCCAGCCCGAACTGGTCGACCATCTTGTCGATCTCCGCACGCAGCGCAGCCGGATCCGTGAGGCCCTTCTCCCCAAGACCCACCATCGGGCAAAAGGCGCGGGTGCCCGGCAGGTTGTTGTTGATGCGCCAGCGGCGCACCTTGTCCGGCACGGTGGCGGTGAGGTACTGGGGCGACTTGAGCAAATCGACGTAGTTCCCGCCAGCGTCGCCCACCCCGTCCAGGATGGAGCCGGTGAGCCACTCATAGAGAAAGCCACAGCGGCGTGCGTACGCGCCCGTGGGCTCTTCCTGCGCCCATTGGGCGATGGGTTCCGGCCCGGTGACCTCGAACAAGCGGTTAAGAAAGTCCAGTTCGACGCCCTCATATTTGAGCGCAAACGTCAGGTGCGCACTCAGCGTCGCATCCGGTTGGTAATGTGTTGGGTAGGTCTCAACTGTGAAGCCGCTTGACGCCGCGCTGGAGCGCAACGAGCCGATGACACTGCGGACCCTGAAGGGCTGCACCGGAGCCACGCCATACGCCTCGGACAGCCACTTATATCCGGCGCATCCATCTCTATTTTGCATACAGCGCACCTAAAACAGTTATTTTTTAAATTCTCTACAGCAAAACATTTATTGTCAACGGTGTGCGTCGAAGTTGGTCCACCGGAATGCACCGACTGATCACACCAGCGTGGTATCCAACCTGCGGGCCATGGCCGCAGCCACCCGAGCATCAATGCCGTGGCCCAGGCCCGCAAAACGTTCCAGGGTGGTGTCTGCGCCCAGGGTGCGCAGTTCGCGCTCGGCGGCTTCGGCCAGGGTGATGGGCATCACGTCATCCTGCTCGCCGTGCATCAGGTGCACGGTGGTGCCCTGGGGGGCGTGGCGGGGCGCTTGGGCAAACCGCCCGGCCATGGCGATCACGCGGTGGGCCAGCGGGGTGTCGTCGGCCTGTTGCGTGGACTCCAGCGCCATGATGGCGCCCTGCGAAAACCCGATGAGGGTGGTGCCTTGCGGGCCCACGCCGGTTTGGCGCTGCCAGTCGCGCACACGTTGCACAAACTGGGGCATGGCGGTGGCCACCCGCTCGGGGCGGTTGGTTTCGGTCACCCCTTGCACCGAGAACCACTGCCAGCCCTGCCCCAGGTCGCTGCGGTGCGGCGAGCGCACGCTCACCACCCAAGCCTGGGGCCGTTGCGCCGCCAGCATCTGGCCCAGCGGCGCCAGGTCTTCGGCGCTGGAGCCCACGCCGTGGAACAGCAGCAGCAACTCGGCATCGGGGGCGGTGGCGTTGGCCGCGGCGGGGCGTTGGAGGATCAAATCGGCTTGCATGGGCGCTCCTGCGATCACTGAGGCCCATGAAGCTACCATGGCGGCATGCATTGCGCTGCCGTCCTCCTCATGCTGCCCCGGGCGCTGGCCCTGGGGGTGGCGCTGACCGCCATGGGCATGGTGGGCACGATCAGCGCTCAAACCACCACCACGCTGTACAAGACCGTGGGGCCAGACGGCAAGGTGTCGTACACCGACCGCCCCGACCCCCACGCGGCCAAGAGCCAGACCCTGTCGTTCAACCACCTGCCCGCCAGCCCGCTGTCGGCAGAAACCGTGGCCTACATCGAGCAGCTTCAAAAGGCGGGGCAGCAGCGCGAGGCGCAGGCCGCACTGGGTGATGTGGTGCTGTTTTCCGCGCCGTGGTGCGGGCACTGCAAAAAGGCCAAGAGCCATTTGGCACGCCAGCAGGTGGCGTACCGCGAGTTCAACATCGACACCCCGCAGGGCAAGGCGGCGTATGCACAGGCGGGCGGCAAGTCGGGCGTGCCCTTCCTGGTGGCCCGGGGCCAGCATGTGCTGGGTTACTCGGCGTCGGCCTACGACGCGTTGCTCGGCAAGGCGCGCTGAGGGCTGACGGCGGGCTCGGGCGCCCTCAGCCCATCCGCTTCACCCATCCACCGGGTTTGTCGGCGTGTCCAGCAGCAGTTGATAAAACGCCAGATCCAGCCAGCGACCGAACTTGAAGCCCACCTGCGGCAGCGTGCCCACATGCCGAAAACCCAGGCGCTCGTGCAGGGCCAGGCTGCCTGTGTTGGTGGCGTCGATGGCGCCCATCAGGGCATGCAGGTCGCGCTGGCGGGCGGCGTCGATCAGCTCCATCAAGATGGTTTTGCCCAGGCCCCGGCCACGGTGGTCCTTGTGCACGTACACCGAGTGTTCCACCGTGTACTTGAATGCGGGAAACGCCCGAAACGGCCCGAAGCTGCCAAAGGCCAGCAATTGGCCCGCGTCGTCCTCCAGGCCCACCACGGGGTACTGGCCTTTTTCCTTGGCGGCAAACCAGGCAGCCATGCCCTCCAGGGGGCGCGGCTGGTAGTCGTACAGCGCGGTGGAGTGGACGATGGCGTCGTTGAAGATGTCCAGAATGGCTTGGGCGTGCCGCTCGTGTGTGCAGTCCACCAGGTGGGGGCGGGTCATGGGGTTCTCCGGATGGGTTCGGCCTGATAGAGGTTCATCTGCGGCGGGGCTTCGCCCAGTTCCGCCATGGCACGCGCAAACTGCCGGGAGGCGTCCACCTGAAAGTGGGCTTGCAAGGCGGCCATGTCGCGCCAGCGCTCCACAAACACGAAGCGCAGCGGTTGTTGCACGTCGCGGCTCACCTCGTGGGAGAGGCACCCGGGCTCGGCCCGGGAGCGTTCGACGTGTTCCACCGCCAGCTGTGCCACGGCGTGTTCCGTGTCTGGGCGGGCGATGACATGGCCTGTCACGATGATCATGGGGACCTCTTTCTTGGGATGGGGATGATGGCACCGGTCATGGGAGAGAGATGTCGCGTTGTGCACACGGCTGTTTTTATATACAGTCAGCAAGCAGTCAAATTCGCTGCGCCCCTCTGGAGTCCCCCATGCTCGACCACATGACCTTTCGCGTGACAGACATCGCCCGTGCCAAGGCGTTTTACAGTGCCGCGCTGGCCCCGTTGGGCTACAGCGTGTGTTTTGAAGGCCAATACGGCGCCAACATCCTGGGCTTTGCCTATCCCGACGCCACCGAGCCCGACGGCAAAAAGGCCGACGTGTGGTTCATCGACGGACCGTCGCCCCACGGGGGGCCTGCGGCCACCACCGGCTGCCACCTGGCGTGGCGGGCCAGCAACCGGGCACAGGTGGATGCGTTCTACCAAGCGGCCTTGGCCGCTGGCGGGGTGGACAACGGGGCCCCCGGCCTGCGTCCCGACTACCACGCCAACTACTACGGCGCGTTTGTGATCGACCCCGAGGGCAACAACATCGAAGCGGTCTGCCACCTGCCTGCGTGACCTGGATTAATTTCGGGTGAACCCGAGGTGAAGAACGGTCTCATCTCAGAGAAGATTGGCAGGTTGCCCATGGGGCAACCCCCACAACCCCCTTCCCCGAGGACCCCACCATGTGCCAAGACTGCCTGCGCACCGCGCGCGCCACTCGCTCCCGCCGCCACTTCCTCACCGCCGCAGGTGCCGGTTTGCTGACCGGTCTGGTGTCTGCCCCCAGCTTTGCAGCCGGCGGCCCCACCACCACCGTGACAGCGGACGAAGCCCTGCAAAAGCTTGTGGAAGGCAATGCCCGTTACATGGAGGCCCCCGAGGTCTGCGCCGTGGACCTGGGCCTGGCACGCGAGCACGTTTCCCACGGCCAGATGCCCTGGGCCACCATCGTCTCGTGTGCCGACAGCCGCGTGCCGCCCGAACTGCTGTTTGGCGGCGTGGGCGTGGGTGAACTGTTTGTGGCCCGCAACGCCGGCAACATGGTGGACACCGCCACCATGGGCACCATCGAGTACGGCGCGGGCGTGCTGGGCGTGCCGCTGATCGTGGTGCTGGGCCACGAGCGCTGCGGGGCCGTGGCCGCCGCCTGCGACGTGGTGGCCAAGCAGGCCAAGTTCCCCGGCTCCATCGGCCCCATGGTGCAGGCCATCGTGCCCGCCGCCAAGGCCGCGCAGAAAATGGAAGGCGACTTTGTGGACAACACCGTGCGCGAAAGCGCCCGCCGCACCGCCCACAAGATTGCCACCCAAAGCCCCATCGTCTCGGCCCTGGTCAAGAAGGGCAAGGTCAAGGTGGTTGCAGCCCGTTACGACCTGGAAGAAGGCAAGGTCGAGTTTCTGGGCTGAGGCGAAAGCCATCCAAAATCCGCATACCAGCTAGTGGTGTCATGCCAATAGGCAAGAGGGGCTGGCCTTCTGACAATCGGCCATCTTCCCAACGACACCCTTTCTGGTCATGCACACCACTGGACCCTTCGACAAAACCCCCGGCTGGCTGGATTGGTTCAACGGCCCCAGCCAGCCGCGCTTTCAGTTGCCCGCCGGGGCGGTGGACGCCCACTGCCACGTGTTCGGGCCCGGGGCCGAGTTTCCCTACGCCCCGGAACGCAAATACACCCCCTGCGACGCCAGCAAACACCAGCTGTACGCCCTGCGCGACCACCTGGGCTTTGCCCGCAACGTGGTGGTGCAGGCCACCTGCCACGGGGCCGACAACCGCGCCATGCTGGACGCCTGCACCAGCAGCGGCGGCAAGGCCCGCGGCGTGGCCACGGTGCGCCGCAGCGTCACCGACGACGAACTGCAGGCCATGCACGCCGCCGGGGTGCGCGGGGTGCGCTTCAACTTCGTCAAGCGGCTGGTGGACTTCACCCCCAAAGACGAGTTGATGGAGATTGCAGGCCGCATCGCCAAGCTGGGCTGGCATGTGGTCATCTACTTCGAGGCGGTGGACCTGCCCGAGCTGTGGGACTTTTTCACCAGCCTGCCCACCACCGTGGTGGTGGACCACATGGGGCGGCCCGACGTGAGCAAACCCGCGAATGGGGACGATTTTGGCCCCGAGTTCGAGCTGTTCCTGAAGTTCATGCGCCAGCACCCCAATGTGTGGAGCAAGGTGAGCTGCCCCGAGCGGCTTTCGGTCACCGGCCCCAAGGCGCTGAACGGTGAGCAGGCGGCCTACCAAGACGTGGTGCCCTTTGCCCGCCGCGTGGTGCAGGAGTTCCCCGACCGCGTGTTGTGGGGCACCGACTGGCCCCACCCCAACCTGAAGGACCACATGCCCGACGACGGCCTGCTGGTGGACTTCATCCCCCACATCGCCCCCACGGCAGAGCTGCAGCAAAAGCTGCTGGTCACCAACCCCATGCGCCTGTATTGGCCCGAAGAAAGCTGAACCATGGCGCTCGACAAACCCTACCTGGACGTGCCCGGCACCCTCATTTTTGATGCCGAGCAATCGCGCAAAGGCTACTGGCTCAACCAGTTCTGCATGAGCCTGATGAAGGCCGAGAACCGCGAGCGCTTCAAGGCCGACGAGCGGGCCTACCTCGACGAGTGGGCCATGACCGAGGAGCAAAAGCAGGCCGTGCTGGCCCGCGACCTGAACTGGTGCATGCGCACCGGCGGCAACATCTACTTCCTGGCCAAGATCGGCGCCACCGACGGCAAGAGCTTCCAGCAAATGGCGGGCAGCATGACCGGCATGACCGAAGACGAGTACCGCACCATGATGGTCAACGGCGGTCGCCGCATCGACGGCAACCGCTACCTGGGCGAGGACGGCGACGCCCAACCCCACAGGCAACCGCAGGGTGCCGCTGCACGCGTTCAGCCACAGGGCTCCACCCCCCCGAAAGCAAACTGACCATGGCCCGCATCACCGCCTCCGTTTACACCAGCCACGTGCCCGCCATTGGCGCTGCGCTGGACCTGGGCAAAACCCACGAACCCTACTGGCAGCCCGTGTTCCAGGGCTACGAGTACTCCAAGCAGTGGATGAAGGACCACAAGCCCGACGTGATCTTCCTGGTCTACAACGACCACGCCACCGCCTTCAGCCTGGACCTGATTCCCACCTTCGCCATTGGCACCGCCACCCAGTACCAGCCCGCCGACGAAGGCTGGGGCCCGCGCCCGGTGCCTGTGGTCCAGGGTCACCCCGAGCTGGCCAGCCACATCGCGCAAAGCGTGATTCAGCAGGACTTCGACTTAACAATAGTCAACAAGATGGACGTGGACCACGGCCTGACCGTGCCCCTCAGCCTGATGTGTGGCGAACAGCACCCTCAAACCGGCGCATGGCCCTGCCCCGTGATCCCTTTTGCTGTCAACGTGGTGCAGTACCCCGTGCCCAGCGGCCAGCGTTGTTTTGCGCTGGGCCAGGCCATCCGCAAGGCGGTGGAGAGTTACGACGAGGACCTGAACGTGCACATCTGGGGCACGGGCGGCATGAGCCACCAGCTGCAAGGCGCACGCGCCGGGCTCATCAACCGCGAGTGGGACAACGCCTGGCTGGACCAACTCATCACCGACCCCGCCGCCTGCGCCGCCACCCCGCACATCGACTACGTGCGTGAAGCGGGCAGTGAAGGCATTGAGCTGGTGATGTGGCTCATCGCCCGAGGCGCTATGACGGACGTAGCAAACAAGTCAAACAAAGTAAGCGTGAAGCATCGTTTTTATCATGTACCCGCCAGCAACACGGCGGTGGGTCACCTCATTCTGGAGAACAACTGACCATGAGCCAAACCATCCAAGCCGGGACCATCAAGGTTGCATTGGCCGGCGCCGGTGCCTTCGGCATCAAACACCTGGACGGCATCAAGAACATCCCGGGCGTGGAAGTCGTCAGCCTCATCAGCCGCGACCTGGACAAGACCCGCGAGGTGGCCGCCAAGTACGGCATTGGCCACGTCACCACCGAGCTGGCCGACAGCCTGGCCCTGCCCGAGGTGGACGCCGTCATCCTGTGCACGCCCACGCAGATGCACGCCAGCCAGACCCTGGCCTGCCTGAAGGCGGGCAAACACGTGCAGGTGGAAATCCCGCTGTGCGACGTGCTGGCCGAAGGCGAAGAGGTGGTGCGCGTGGCCGAGGCCAGCGGCCTGGTGGCCATGTGCGGCCACACCCGCCGCTTCAACCCCAGCCACCAGTACGTGCACAAGAAGATCGAGGCGGGTGAATTCAACATCCAGCAAATGGATGTGCAGACCTACTTCTTCCGCCGTACCAACATGAACGCGCTGGGCCAGCCCCGCAGCTGGACCGACCACCTGCTGTGGCACCACGCCGCGCACACGGTGGACCTGTTCGCCTACCAGGCGGGTAGCCCCATCGTGAAGGCCAACGCCATCCAAGGCCCCATCCACCCCACGCTGGGCATTGCCATGGACATGAGCATCCAGCTTCAGGCGGCCAACGGGGCCATCTGCACACTGTCCTTGAGCTTCAACAACGATGGCCCGCTGGGCACCTTCTTCCGCTACATCGGCGACACGGCCACCTACATCGCCCGTTACGACGACCTGGTCAATGGCAAAGAAGAAAAGATCGACGTGAGCCAGGTGGACGTGAGCATGAACGGCATCGAGCTTCAAGACCGCGAGTTCTTCGCCGCCATCAAGGAAGGCCGCCAGCCCAACGCCAGTGTGGCCAGCGTGCTGGGCTGCTACCAGGTGCTGCACCAGCTGGAGCAGCAGCTGACCTGACCGGCCCCACCCCGCCGGGGACGCCACGCCCACCCTGCCGAATAGAATGAATCGGCCCACGGGGTGGGCGTTTTTTTTGGGCGCTGCCGGGTGCCCCGGCAGGGAAGTTTGAATGAACAACGAAGAACAACAATTCCTCAACAACCTCGACAAGCAACTGTGGGACGCAGCAGACCGCCTGCGCTCCGCCGTCAACCCCAGCGAATACATGCACGTCGTGCTGGGGCTGGTGTTCCTGAAGTACATCTCCGACGCCTTCAAAGAGCGCCGCCAGGAACTGGAAGCCGCCTTCAAAGACCCCACCAACGACTACTACCTGGGTGAGGATGCGGATGAATTGATCGCCCAAGAGCTGGAAGCGCGCGACTACTACACCGAAACCAACGTCTTCTGGGTGCCCGCACTGGCCCGGTGGGACTTCTTGAAAGACAGCGCCAAGCTCGCCATCGACACCGTGCTCACCGTCAAAAACGGCAAGACCTTTGACTACAAGTTCAAGGGCATCGGCCGCTTGCTGGACGACGCGCTGGAGGCCGTGGAAAAAGACAACCCCAAGCTCAAAGGCGTGCTCGACAAAAGCTACGCCCGCTGGCGGGTGGATGAAGCCTTGCCCGGCCTGATTGACGAGTTTTCCAAAATCC
>DASUON010000300.1:0-2782 GCA_036276615.1 Burkholderiaceae bacterium | reverse complement strand
ATGCCCGGCTGGACGACGCCGCCCGCCAGTTCCTGCAAAAGGCCGCCGCACGCCTGGGCTGGTCGGCCCGCAGCACCCACAGGGCCTTGCGCGTGGCCCGCACCATTGCCGACTTGGCGGGGACCGACACCGTGAACAGTGTCCACCTGGCGGAAGCGGTGCAGTACCGCCGAGCGCTCTCAGGTGTTCAAAAGTGACGCCCTCTGCGCACGAGAGCGGACGAGATGGCGATGCGCCTCAGCGCTGCTCGTAGCGGTCAGCGGCTGCAAACAGGTCGGCAGCAAAACCCGGGTCGGTGTGCTGGATGCGCGACGCGTAGGCACGCACGGCCTCGGCGTCTTCAGCATCCGCCAGTGCGCTGGCTCGGTCCGGGTGCGGCGCAGCCGCGGCTTGCCACAGCGCCGTGGCCAGGTGGCGAGAGGCCGTCAGCAACTCCTGAAAGGCCGCACCCACGCCGGTGGGTTGGTGACTGGACAGCGAAAGTCCGTTGAAAGTGGTGCTTGCCATGATGATCCTCCTGTGTTCATAAATCAGCTTGGGATCAAATATAGGGTAAACCCTAGGCTTGACGCAAGGGTTTTCCCTAATAACCACACCGTCAGCATCAGAACTGCACGCCCTCAACCCCGTCCAGGGGTCACACCGGACCACCATCCCCCCGTCTGCGTCACCCAGGCCAGCAAGGCCTCTTGCGGCATGGGGCGTGCAAAACCATACCCCTGCAACTCGTCGCACCCCAGCGCGGTGAGGGCCTGGGCGGTGGGCATGTTCTCCACGCCCTCGGCCACCACGCGCAAGCGCAGGGTGTGCCCCAGACCGATGACCGCCTGCACGATGGCGGCGTCGGCCGCGTCATCCAGCATGTTGTGCACAAACGACCGGTCCACCTTGAGCTTGTCGATGGAAAAGCGCTTGAGGTAGGCCAGGCTGGAATAACCCGTGCCAAAGTCGTCGATGGACACCTGCACCCCCAGGTCCTTGAGGGCGGACAGCTGCTGCTGTGCCACCTCCGGGCTGTCCATCAGGTGGGACTCGGTCAACTCCAGCTCCAGTTGATGGGCCGACAGGCCCGAACACTCCAGCGCCGCGCGCACCTGGGCCACCAGTTGCTCATCGGCCAACTGGGCGGCCGACAGGTTGACCGACAGCTGCAAACCGGCCAGCGCCGGGGCCTGGGTGGCCATGTCCACCCACTGGCGGCACGCCTGCTCCAGCACCCACGGGCCGATGGCCTTGATGAGCCCGGTTTCTTCGGCCAGCTGGATGAAATCCCCCGGCGGCACCTGCCCCAGCGTGGGGTTGTGCCAGCGCAGCAAGGCCTCGGCCCCGTTGACCCGACGGGTGCGGGCGCACAAGCGGGGTTGGAAGTGCAGGCTGAACTCGGACTGCGCCAGCGCCATGCGCAGCTGGGTCTCCATGACCTGGCGGGCCGTGACGCGCTGGTCGGTCTCGAACGAGAAGTAGCGGGCCGTGTCGCGCCCAGCGGACTTGGCCTCGTACATGGCCGCGTCGGCGCGGCGCATCAGCTCGTCCTGGTCGGTGGCGTCGTGCGGGTACAGGGCCACCCCCACGCTGCACGACACCGACAGGGTGTGCCCCTCCACCACCATGGGTTGGCGGATGGTGGGGATGAGGCGCTGGGTGACCAGGGCATCCAGTTCGTCACGCCCGGCCACATGGCGCATGACGATGACGAACTCGTCGCCCCCCAGGCGACTGACGGTGTCGTGGGCCCGCACCGACTGCACCAGCCGCTTGGCCACGGTGCGCAACAGGCCGTCGCCAATGTGGTGGCCCAGGGTGTCGTTGATGAGCTTGAAACGGTCCAGGTCGATGAACAGCACGGCCACCTGTTCACCCGAACCCTTGGCCTGCGCCAGCGCTTCGCTCAGGCGGATCTGGCACAGCGCCCGGTTGGGCAGCTCGGTCAACACGTCGTGCTGGGCCAGGAAGCGGATGCGCTCCTCCTTGGCCTTGCGGTCGGTGATGTCGATGGCAATGCCGATGTAGTGCGAAGCCTCGGTGCCCCCGCCCTCGCGCACCGCCGACACCATGAGCCACGCCGGGTAGGTGTCGCCCGACTGGCGGCGAAACCGCACCTCGCCCTGCCAGGCGTCCTTGTCGGTCATGGCATCCCATTGCGGGCCGGGACCGTCGATGAGCAGGGACAGGTCCTCGCCGATCACCTCGTAGAACTCGTACCCGGTGCTGCGACAGAAGGCGGCGTTGACGCTGATGACCTGACGCTGCGCGTTCATGATGGTGATGCCCTCGGACGAGGCCTCGAACACCTTGGCCCACAGCTCCAGCCGCTGTTCCATGACCTTGAGCACGTTGATGGGGGTGAAGGCGGTCAGCACCGCGTCTTGCCCCTGGAACCTGAGCCGCCGGGCCGACAGCACCGCCCACCCAGGTTCAGAGCCGCCATGCCAGCGCACCTCGAACTCGTCCACCTGCCCACGGTCGGCCAGGCGCTGGAAGAACCGGGCGCGCACCCCGGGCTCCAGCCCCGTGCGCCAAGGGTCTTGCACGCAGTCGCCCACCCAGGGCTTGCCGGGGGTGTTGAGGTGCAGGATGCGGTGGTCGGGCACCGAGGTGACCACCAGCGGAATGGGAAATGCCTCCAGCAGCCCCTTCTGGGCTTCGGCGGCGCGAGCGCTGGCCGCCAGTTCCTGCTGCACCAGGCGGTCGTGGTCCAGCTGGGCCAGCATGTCGTTGAAGGCGTTGAACAGCCGCCCGATCTCGTCGGCGCTGTGCCACTGCGCGCGCTGGGTGTAGTCGG
>DASUON010000299.1:0-4076 GCA_036276615.1 Burkholderiaceae bacterium | reverse complement strand
GTTGGCGGGGCGCACGCCGTGGGGGTTCTGGTAGTCCTGCAACGCGGCCTTTTCGCTGGCCTGGGACTCCATCTGCAGCCGGTCCACCTGGGTGCGCGAGGTCATGCACCGCGTCAGCGCGAAGGCACTGACGCCCACAATCACCAGCAAACCCACCGCCCGCGTGAACAGCTTGGCGTACCGCATGGCAACGGGTTCCGCCGGCCGCGCCAACTGCGACTCCAACCCCGCCCGCAGCAGCATGGCGTCGGCGCGCAAGGCCAGGGCGTCCGCCCGCAGCGACAAGGCCTCGGCCTGGACGCTGGCCGCATCGGCGGGCAACGGCGCCAGCGACAGCGCTTGCGCTGACGGAGGCGATGACGATGGTGTGCTGGCAGGACGGGACGCGGCCAGCTTGGCGTCGTAGCTCAGCCGGGCCGCCGCATCCGTCAGGGTGCTGAGCGCCAGACGCAGCACCTGCAGACGGTCGTTGAACTGATCGCCCCCCAGCCGTTCCCGGGCCTGCTCCAGCTGGGTCAGCCGGGCCTGGTAGGCGCTCTGGATGTCTTCGACGGGGGCATCTTGCGCGATGCCCAGAATGTCATACAGCGACCGTTTGGTGGCCATGGTCTCACTCCCTTCTGCGTTTCACTGTGGCGCCTGTCACACCCCTCAGGCCTTGAACACCCCGCTCAGCAACTCCGGCAGCCGCTCGGGCGGCATGCGAAACGCCGACGCCTGCGGGTGCCCCCCGCCGCCCATGCTCTGCGCCAGTGGAATGACGCTGTAGCCGCGCACCGAACGCAAGCCCACCTTCACCAAGCCCTTGCTGTTGAGCGTCCACACCACGGCAAAGCTGCCGCACTTTTCGCTGAGGATGTTGCCCACCAGGCTGTGGAAGTCGCTGTTGGCGTTGACCATCAGCCCCTGTTCACCGTTGAAGGTGATGGGCCGGGCGTCTTCGGCAATGGCCTGGGCCAGGGCCTTGAACTTCTGGTCCATGGCCTGCCCGCGGGTGACGAACAGCGCCAGCGCCTCGCCGTCCAGTCGGGCCACCTCGGACCAACGCTCGAAGGTCTGGGGCTCCAGGTCCAGCGCCGACAGGTAGGCGGCGCTGTCGGGCAAGGCCCAGTGCCACAGGTCGCGGTCTTCGACCATGGCGGCCAACAGGGGCACGTCCTGCTCGGGGAAGAAGAACTCCCAGGCCAGACGGGCGCCGCTTTTGCCCATGTCGAAATGCACCACGCCGCAACGGCAGGCAAAACCATTGAGTTGATCCGCCGCGCTCTGGTGGTGGTCCAGCACCACCAGTCGGGCGGCACGTTCGTCGATGGCGCTGAGCAGCTCGGGCGGCAACGCAAAGTCCAGCAGGTAGATGCTGCGGCCCGTGACATCGGGCAGGTCGGCCAGGGAGCGCACGTCGCCGTGGTCCAGGCCTTTGAACTCTGGCTGCACCCCATGGGTGGTGTAGTAGGTCCAGGCGGCCAGGGCGGCGGCAAACCCGTCGGGGCAGCCTTTGCCATGAAACAGCACCAGGGGCTGGGGGTCGGTGGGGCTGGGGGCCACATGCAGACGCAGTGGCAACAGGGTAGAAGAAGACTTGCGCATGGGGGCCATTGTCGCTCGGGCCCACAACCCGCCGCCGCCACACACCAAGCCCACACGCCAAAACGGATCACGGCGCACCGGAGCGGGGCTCCCCGTCCCCCACACGCCCCAACTTTGGACACAAAGCACCACTCAAATTGCATACAACCTGACAAATGCATTGAATTCAATGCTGGCATGGGCTTTGCAAGGCATACGGCATGAGCCCCGCTGCCCCCACCTCCCCCGCGTCGCTGGAACTGGTGTCGCTGACCAAGCAATACGGCCCCGACGCCATCGCCGTGGACGGCATCAACCTTCGGGTGGCCCCCGGCAGCTACTGCTGCCTGCTGGGCCCCTCGGGTTGCGGCAAAAGCTCCACCCTGCGCATGGTGGCCGGGCACGAGAGCGTGTCGGAGGGCGACATCCTGCTGGGCGGGCGCAACATCACCGACCTGCCCGCCGCCCACCGTGGCACGGCCATGATGTTCCAGAGCTATGCGCTGTTCCCGCACCTCAGCGCCCTGGACAACGTGGCCTTCAGCCTCAAGGTGAAAGGGGTGGCCAAGGCCGAGCGCCTGGCCCGGGCCGACGAGTTGCTGCAACGCGTGTCCCTGGGCCACCTGGCCCACCGCAAACCGGCGGAGCTGTCGGGCGGCCAGCAGCAGCGTGTGGCCCTGGCGCGGGCGCTGATCATGCAACCGCAACTGCTGTTGCTGGACGAACCCCTGTCGGCCCTGGACCCGTTCTTGCGGGTGCAGATGCGGGCCGAACTGCGGCGCTGGCAACGCGAGCTGGGCCTGACCTTTGTGCACGTGACCCACTCACAGGAAGAGGCCATGGCCCTGGCCGACCTGATGGTGGTGATGAACCATGGCCGCATCGAGCAGGCCGCGCCGCCGCAAGAGGTGTTCAACCGCCCGGCCACCGAGTTCGTGGCCCGTTTCATGGGCGGGCACAACGTGCTGGCCACGGCCCAGGGCAAGGTGGCCGTTCGCAACGACCGCATGGCCATCACACCCATCAGCACCGCCACCCACACCGCGCCCAGCACACCCCACCTGCCCGCCACGGTGACCGACATCGAGTACCAGGGCAGCTACGTGCTGCTGGGCCTGGCGGTGGACAACACCGCCTCGCAGCAGGTGAACGTGAGCCTGCCCGAAGCCACCTTCCTCCAGGCGCCGCTGGAACACGGTGCCGCGGTGCACCTGGGCTGGCGCGAGGCCGATGCCCACCCCCTGCCCGCCTGACCTGCGCCACGTTTTCCAAGCCCTTTTCCACCACCCGTTGCCTGACGGTTTCAGGTTTGTTCCCCCTCCAGGAGTGTTCCCATGACGACCCCTCTGACCCCGAACGCCACCACCCCCATGGCTGCTGAATCCGTTGACGGCACCACGCGCCGCGGCCTGCTCAAGGGCACCGCCGCCATCCTGGCCGCGGGCGTGTTCCCGTCCATCCATGCCCAGGAAAAACTGGTGCTGCGCTACCTGGGCACCGCGGTGAACCAGGACAAGACCATTGCCGACAAGTTCAAGGCCGACACCGGCATCGAAATCCAGTACGTGGCCGTGACCACCGACGAGGTGACCAAACGCGCCATCACCCAGCCCAACAGCTTCGACCTGATCGACACCGAGTACTTCAGCCTGAAGAAGATCATCCCGACGGGCAACCTGCAGGGCATCGACACCAAGCGCATCAAGAACGCCGACAAGATCACCTCGCTGTTCACCAAGGGCGAGGTCGCGGGCAAGAAGGTGGGCGACCAGGGCACCGCGCCGAAGAAGGTGATGTACCTGGACAAGCCCGACGCGAAGGCCTTCTCGGCCGCGCCCACGCAGTTCATGACGCTGATCCCCACGGTCTACAACGCCGACACGCTGGGCATCCGCCCCGACCTGATCAAGCGCCCGATCGACAGCTGGAAGGAACTGCTGAACCCCGAGTTCAAGGGCAAGGCCGCGATCCTGAACATCCCGTCCATCGGCATCATGGACGCGGCGATGATCTGCGAGTCGGCCGGCATCGTGAAGTACGGCGACAAGGGCAACATGACCAAGGCGGAGATCGACAAGACCATCGATTTCCTGATCAAGACCAAGAAGGACGGCCAGTTCCGCGCCTTCTGGAAGACCTTCGATGAGTCCGTGAACCTGATGGCGTCGGGCGAGGTGGTGATCCAGTCGATGTGGTCGCCCGCCGTGACCGCGGTGCGCGCCAAGGGCATTCCCTGCGTCTACCAGCCGCTCAAGGAAGGCTATCGCGCCTGGGGCGGCGGCCTGGCGCTGGCCAAGCACCTCTCCGGCCTCGAGCTCGACGCCGCCTACGAGTACGTGAACTGGTACCTGTCGGGCTGGGTCGGCGCGTTCCTCAATCGCCAGGGCTACTACTCGGCGGTGCTGGAGACGGCCAAGGCCAACATGACCGCCGACGAATGGGGCTTCTGGATGGAAGGCAAGCCCGCCCAGAAGGACATCATGAGCCCGCAGGGCAAGGTCATGGAGAAG
>DASUON010000298.1:0-3695 GCA_036276615.1 Burkholderiaceae bacterium | reverse complement strand
GAGCGGCACCGGGCGGTGTACAGCCGCTGTGTGGAGCAGATCCAGCATGGCATTGAAACGTCGTTCCAGCGCCAGGGCTTGCACCTGACGATGCCCCCCCACCAGGCGGCCAACGGCTTGCACGCGCTGGTGATCGGGTTGATCCAATCGTGGCTGGTGGCGCCCCATGCGTTTGACCTGGAAAGCACCGCCCGCCAAGCGCTGGCGATCTACCTCAAGGGGTTGCTGGGGTCCACCTCTTCTGCCACGCGCTGAACCAGCCATTCTCGGAACACCGCCAACGCCGGCCGCTCCGGGCGGCTGGGTTGCACCAGGCAGTAGTGGCGGCCACTGGGCCGCACCTCGTCACAGGCCACCACCAGGGTGCCCCGCGCCAGTTCGTCCTGGATCAGCAGCGTGGGCATGAGCGCCACGCCCAGCCCCGCCGCCGCTGCCGTGGCCTGCATGGAAAACAGCTCGTAACGCGGACCGGCCATGGCCTTGGGGGCGTCCACACCCAGCGCGTCGAACCACTGCCGCCAGGCTTCGGGCCGGGTGGCCTGTTGCAGCAGGGGGGCATGCGCCAGTTCGTGGGGGGTCCAGGGTCGGCCCAGGGTGGTCAACCGGGGGCAACACACGGGCACCACCTGCTCGGCCAGCAGGGGCAAGGCCTCCACCCCCACCCACTGCTGCACCTGCTCGGGCGTGCCAGCGTAGACGGCGGCGTCCACCCCGGAATCGGTGAACAGGAAGGGCCGGGTCCGCACCTCGATGTGCACCTGCAACTCGGGGTGCAGCGCCATCAGCCCGGGCAGGCGGGGAATCAGCCAGCGGTTGGCAAAGGTGGGCACCACCGCCAGCGTGAGGGCATCGCCCTCGCCTTGGCGGCCCATCAGGTCCAGGGTGTCACGCTCCAGGGCGTCCAGCTGGCGGGACACGCGGCGGGCATAGTCCACCCCCGCCGGGGTGAGGGCCATGCCGTGCTGGCCGCGTTTGAACAGGGGCACGCCCAGAAAGTCCTCCAGCGCCGCCACCTGCCGGGAAATGGCCCCTTGTGTCAGGTTCAGCTCCTGGGCCGCACGGGTGAAGCTGCCGTGGCGTGCCGCGGCCTCGAAACAGGCCAGGGCCTGGGTGGTGGGGATCTTTCGCCTCATGAGTCATGAGATTAACTCATGAATGACCGAGAAAAAATGGCTTGCAGACGGTCACTTATGCCAAATACGATCAACAGCATTGTCAACCCTTCACCCGAAACACCATGAGCACTTCCGCCGCACGCTTCCAATGGGACGACCCTTTGCTGCTGGACCAGCAACTGACCGACGACGAACGCGCCATTCGCGACGCCGCCCGTGCCTATTGCCAGGACAAGCTCATGCCCCGGGTGCAACTGGCCTTCCGCAACGAAAGCACCGACCCGGCCATCTTTCGCGAGATGGGCGAGCTGGGCCTGCTGGGCCCCACCATCCCCGAGCAGTACGGCGGTGCCGGCCTGAACTACGTGGCCTACGGCCTGATTGCCCGTGAGGTGGAGCGGGTGGACAGCGGCTACCGCAGCATGATGAGCGTGCAGTCGTCCCTGGTGATGGTGCCCATCAACGAATTCGGCAACGAAGCCACCAAGCAGAAGTACCTGCCCAAGCTGGCCAGCGGCGAATGGATCGGCTGCTTCGGCCTGACCGAACCCAACCACGGCTCCGACCCCGGCAGCATGCTGGCCCGCGCCAAGAAGGTGCCCGGCGGCTACTCGCTCTCGGGGGCCAAGATGTGGATCACCAACTCCCCCATTGCCGACGTGTTTGTGGTGTGGGCCAAGGAAGTGGAAGAAGACGGCACCGTGGGTGCCATCCGCGGTTTTGTGCTGGAAAAGGGCTGGAAGGGCCTGTCCGCCCCCGCCATCCACGGCAAGGTGGGCTTGCGGGCGTCCATCACCGGCGAAATCGTCATGGACGAGGTGTTCTGCCCCGAGGAAAACGCCTTCCCCGAGGTGCGTGGCTTGAAAGGCCCGTTCACCTGCCTCAATAGCGCCCGCTACGGCATTGCCTGGGGTGCCCTGGGCGCGGCGGAGTTCTGCTGGCACACCGCCCGCCAGTACACGCTGGACCGCCAGCAGTTCGGTCGCCCGCTGGCGGCCAACCAGCTCATCCAGAAAAAACTGGCCGACATGCAGACCGAAATCACCCTGGGCCTGCAAGGCTGCCTGCGCCTGGGCCGCATGAAGGACGAAGGCACGGCCGCCGTGGAAATCACCAGCATCATGAAGCGCAACAGCTGCGGCAAGAGCCTGGACATTGCTCGCCTGGCCCGCGACATGATGGGCGGCAACGGCATCAGCGACGAGTTCGGCGTGGCCCGCCACCTGGTCAACCTGGAGGTGGTCAACACCTACGAGGGCACGCACGACATCCACGCCCTGATCCTGGGCCGTGCCCAGACCGGCATCCAGGCGTTTTGCTGAAAGGCCGCTGAACATGGCGGACAACCCCACCGAAACCGCCCCACCCCGTCCACTGGACGGTGTGAAGGTGCTGGACCTCTCCCGCGTGCTGGCCGGACCCTGGGCGGGCCAGCTGCTGGCCGACTACGGGGCCGACGTGCTCAAGGTGGAACGCCCCGAGGAGGGCGACGACACCCGCCACTGGGGCCCGCCCTGGTGGGAGCCCTCCCCCCCCGATGCCAGCGCCAGCGCCGACACCCACCCGGCCACGGCCCGCACCGCCGCCTATTTCATGTGCGCCAACCGGGGCAAACGCTCGCTGGCCATCGACCTTGCCACGCCCGAGGGGGCGGCCCAGGTGCGAGCCCTGGCCGCCCAGGCCGACGTGCTGCTGGAGAACTACAAGGTGGGTCAGTTGGCCAAGTACGGGCTGGACGCCGAGAGCCTGCGCGCCCTCAACCCCGGGCTGATCTACTGCTCCATCACCGGCTACGGGCAAGACGGCCCGCTGTCGCACAAGGCGGGGTACGACTTCGCCATCCAGGCCGAAGGCGGCTTGATGAGCATCACCGGCGAACCGAACGGTGAGCCGCAGAAGGTGGGCGTGGCCGTGGTGGACCTGATGACCGGGGTGTACGCCACCACCGCCATCCTGGCCGCGCTGCACGAACGCCAGCGCACCGGGCGAGGTCGGCACATCGACGCCTCGCTGTTCGACGTGCAGGTGGCCATGCTGGCCAACCAGGCCAGCAACCAGCTCATTGGCGGCAAGACGCCCCAGCGCATGGGCAATGCCCACCCCAACATCGTGCCCTACCAGGTGTTCCCCACCGCCGACGGGCACATGGTGCTGGCCATTGGCAACGACGGCCAGTTTGCTCGCTTTTGCATAGCAGCAAATGACGCCAATAAAGCAGCAGATCCTCTTTTTTCCACAAACGCTGCACGCGTGGCCAACCGCGCCACGCTGATCCCGCTGATCACAAGTTGGACCCTGACGCGCACCACCGCCGAATGGGTGGCGTTGCTGGAACATGCCGCGGTGCCCTGCTCCCCCATCCTGGACGTGGGCCAGGTGTTGGCGCACCCCCACACCCAGGCGCGGGGCATGACCCTCACCGCCAGCGCCGACGGCGCACCACCCATGGTGGCCAACCCCATGCGGCTGGACGGCCAGCGCCCGCAAAGCCCCCTGCCCCCGCCGGGGTTGGACAGCCTGGGCGGTCAATCCCCCTGGTGACGGGGGGCGCTGCGCCGCGCCTGCATCTCGTGGCCCATG
>DASUON010000297.1:0-5197 GCA_036276615.1 Burkholderiaceae bacterium | reverse complement strand
GACCGGGTGCCCGTGCGCATGATGCTGGCCAACCCCGAGCTGCAAACCGTGCTGGTCAGCATCCACATCAGCCTGCGCCAGGCGCTGGATGCGGTGACGTTCAACAACGTGCTGGACACCCTGCGCATCACCCACCGCACCCTGCAGCCGGTGCAACAGCGCCGGGGCCGGGGGCTGCGCATCGCGGTGGCCGGGCTCAACCCCCATGCGGGTGAGGGCGGCTTGTTCGGGCGGGAGGAGATCGACACCATCGCCCCGGCCATTGCGCAGGCGCGCACCGAAGGCCTGGATGTGCATGGCCCGTTTGCGCCCGACACGGTGTTCATGCGGGCGCGGCGTGGCGAGTTTGACGTGGTGGTGGCCATGTACCACGACCAAGGCCTGATTCCCGTGAAGTACCTGGGTGTGGAGCAGGGCGTCAACGTGACGCTGGGCCTGCCCTTCATCCGCACCAGCCCCGACCATGGCACGGCGTTCGACCTGGCAGGCACGGGCCGGGCCGATCCGTCCAGCCTGCTGGCGGCGGTGGACTGGGCGCGTCAGACGGGCTGACGGCTCAGCAGTCGCCTTGGCGCGTCATCACCATCTTCATGGTGGAGTGGCGCATGTTGTCGGGGATTTGGCCGCCCTGCATCTTCTGCTTGACGTTCAGGGTCACCACATCACCAGCCACCGTGCCGTCGTAGTCGGCCTCCATGGACATGTCGCCCTGCATCTTGCAGCTGGCGCTGAACTGGAAGCGTCCTGCGCTGCTGTTCATGTTGCTGTAGGTGCAGTCCACGCCTGCGTCCTTCTGGGCCTGGAAGGCGCGGCCTTCGTCCATGTCCTTGGGCGTCACGCACTGGGTGAAGGTCATGGGGGGCATCTTCATGGGCATGCCCGGGTTCTGCATCTCGATGCTGTAGGCGTATTTGCCCGGCTTCATCTCCTTGATGCGCGGCCCCTGTTGCGCACTGGCGGACGAGATGCAGGCCAGGGTCAGACCCAGGCCGATGAGCGAGACGACGGGTTTCATGGCGTTGTCCTTTCTCCAGGGCTAAGAAAAAAAGCCGATTTTCAACAAAGAAAATCGGCTCTGGCGCTTTGCATGCAAGCGTAGGATGCTCTTATTTTTTCAAGCTGTCCCGGATTTCACGCAACAGCTGGATGTCTTCCGGTGTGGGCGGTGACACCTCGGGCGCGGGTTCGGCGGCCGGTTCTTCGCGCTTCAAGCGGTTGATCTGTTTGACCATCATGAAGATGATGAAGGCCAGGATCAGGAAGTTCACGGCCACGGTGATGAAGTTGCCGTAGGCCAGCACCGGCACACCGGCCTTTTTCAACTCGGCCAGCGTCAGGCCCACGCCGTCGGGCACCTTGCCCAGCACCACAAACAGGTTGGAAAAGTCCAGGCTGCCCACCACGCGGCCCACCAGCGGCATGATGACGTCGTCCACCAGCGAGCTGACGATCTTGCCGAACGCCCCGCCGATGATCACGCCCACGGCCAGGTCGATCACGTTGCCTTTGACGGCAAATTCCTTGAATTCTTTGAGCATGCTCATGAGGGATCCTTTCAGCCGTCCGCGTTGATGCGGTCGATCAGTTTGGCCAGCGTGCCTTCGGCCAGGTCATTGGCCACTTGGCAGGTGCCAGCGGCCTGGTGGCCACCGCCGCCAAAGGTCAGCATCAGGGCGCCCACGTCGGTCTTGCTGCTGCGGTCCAGGATGGACTTGCCGGTGGCAAACACGGTGTTCTGCTTCTGCACACCCCACATGACGTGGATGCTGATGTTGCACTGCGGGTACAGCGCGTAAATCATGAAGCGGTTGGTGGCCCAGATGGTTTCTTCGTGGCGCAGGTCCAGCACCACCAGGTTGCCATGCACCTTGCTGCAACGCTTGAGCTGGTCGTGGGCCAGGTCGGCGTGGGCATGGTAGATGTCGATGCGTTCCTTCACGTCGGGCAACTGAAGGATTTCGGCAATGGTGTGGTTGCGGCAGTACTTGATGAGGTCCATCATCAGCTGGTAGTTGCTGACGCGGAACTCCCGGAAGCGCCCCAGGCCAGTGCGCGAATCCATCAGGTAATTCAGCAGCACCCAGCCGCGGGGTTCCAGGATTTCGTCTCGGGTGAACTGGGCCGAGTCGGCCTTGTCCACGGCGTCCATCATCTCGTCCGAGATGTTAGGGAAGGTCTTGGCGCCACCGTAGTACTCGTACACCACCCGGGCTGCGGAGGGGGCCGTGGCCGAAATGATGTGGTTGGGGTGATGCCCCGCGTTGCGGATGGTTTCCGACTCGTGGTGGTCGAACGCCAGGTAGGCCGCGGGCACGTAGGGCAGGTTGGTGGTGATGTCGCGGTTGGTGATGTCGATCTTGCCGTCCTGCATGTCCTTGGGGTGGACGAACTTGATTTCGTCGATCAGGCCCAGTTCATTCAACAGCACGGCGCACACCAGGCCGTCAAAGTCGCTGCGGGTGACCAGTCTGTATTTGGGGTTGCTCATCGGAATACTCGGGTGGCGGTTTTGTTGGACTGAAAGCTTCGCCCCGCGACTGCAAGGCGCAAATCATCGTACCCCATAACGCCAGGGGCCAGCACAGGGGCTGGCCTCGGGGGCGGGGGCGTGACAGGTTTCACGCCCAGGGTGGTGTGCGGGCCACGCCCGCGGGCCGTTCAGCCGATGCAGCCGGTTCAGCCTGCGGTGGGGAAGGTGCCCGGCAGCAGGATGTCGCGGGTCACGTTCTTCAACTGGGTGTGGCCGCTGAAGGCCATGCTCAGGTCCAGTTCCTTGTGGATGATTTCCAGGCACTTGGTGACCCCGGCCTCACCCATGGCCCCCAGGCCATAGAGGAAGGGGCGGCCGATGTACACGCCCTTGGCCCCCAGGGCCCAGGCGCGCAGCACGTCCTGGCCACTGCGCACGCCACCGTCCATGTGCACCTCGATCTGGTTGCCCACCTCCGCCACGATGCGGGGCAGGGCGTTGATGCTGCTTTCGGCACCGTCCAACTGGCGGCCGCCATGGTTGCTGACGATGAGGGCATCGGCCCCGCTGTCCACCGCCAGGCGGGCGTCCAGGTTGTCCTGGATGCCTTTGAGGATGAGCTTGCCGCCCCAGCGCTTCTTGATCCACTCCACATCGCCCCAGTTCAGGGCCGGGTCGAACTGCTGCGCCGTCCACGACGACAGGCTGCCCATGTCGGCCACGCCCTTCACATGCCCCACGATGTTGCCGAACTGGCGGCGCGGCGTGCCCAGCATGCCCAGGGCCCAGCGGGGCTTGGTGGCGATGTTGACCATGTTGGCCAGCGTGAGCTTGGGCGGGGCGGACAGGCCGTTCTTCAAGTCCTTGTGCCGTTGCCCCAGGATTTGCAGGTCCAGCGTCAGCACCAGGGCCCCGCAATGGGCGGCCTTGGCACGGTCGATCAGGCGCTCGATGAAGTCGCGGTCCTTCATCACATACAGCTGGAACCAGAAACCTTCACCGGCGTGTTTGGCCACATCCTCGATGGAGCAGATGCTCATGGTGGACAGGGTGAAGGGCACCCCGAACTTGCGGGCCGCACGCGCGGCCAGGATTTCGCCATCGGCATGCTGCATGCCCGTGAGCCCGGTGGGGGCCAGGGCCACCGGCATGCTGACCGCCTGCCCCACCATGGTGGTGGCGGTGCTGCGGTTTTCCATGTTGACCGCCACGCGCTGGCGGAATTTGATTTTCTGGAAGTCGCTCTCGTTGGCGCGGTAGGTGCTTTCGGTCCACGAGCCGGAGTCGGCATAGTCGTAGAACATGCGCGGCACGCGCTTCTGGGCCAGGACGCGCAGGTCCTCGATGTGGGTGATGACGGTCATGCAGCGGTCTCCAAAAGCAAAGCCAGAAAGTCAGGTGTGGCTTGGCATGCTAGTCATGGATGGTCTTCGCTTGCGTGAAAGCCTGCGTGGGCGGATTGAAATAATTTGATCTGAGGCCATCGCCGCGGCGCGGACTGCCGACACTTCAGCTGCAACTGACGCTGCCGCAGCCGCTCATGGTGGCGGGGCGGATGACCGAGGGGTCGGCCAGCGTTTCGGTGGCGGAGTCAAAGCCCACGCTCTTGAGGTGCAGTGCCAAGCCCGCGTCCATGCTGGCGGCGTGCTGCGGAAACCACTCCGCCAGGGCCTCGGCCAGGCGCTGGATGATTTCGTTGTCGCCCTTCAGGTAATGCTCTTCCACGGCCCGCATGGTGTCGAGGATGGTGGCGTGGTGGCTGGCGTGGCAGTTGTCCGGCGCAAAACCAGTGGCCACCATCCAGCGTTCTTCCTGGGCAAAGTGTTCGATGGTGTGGGCCAGGAACTCGCGGTACAGGGGCAACTGGTCACGCAACGGGGTGGCCAGCAGGGTGTTGAGCTGGTCCACAAATTCGTGGTGGGTGTCGTCCATGCGCGCATCGCCGGTGTGCAGGCCGGGGGCCCAGTTCAGCCCCTGGGGCTGGGCGGCGGTGGCAGGGGCAGCAGGCGGGGTGAGGGTGTCGGTGCTCATGCGCTGCAAGGTTACCTCAAGCGCCATGCCCCACCGTTGACAGCGGTCAAGCGGGTAAGCTTGGTGTTCTTCGCCCCTTGTCCAGCCTGAACCCCTTGAGGAGCCCCCATGTTGTCTGACGCCCGTCGCGCTGTTCCTGCACTTGCCCCGTTGGCCCTGGCCGCTGTTTTGGCCTGTACCGCACACACCGCGCTGGCGGCTGACAAGGTGAAGGTGGGCCTGTTGTCCACCCTGTCGGGCCCGGGGGCGGCGTTGGGCGTGGACATTCGCGACGGCTTCAACCTGGCCATCAAGCACACCGGCGGCCAGTTGGGCGGGCTGCCGGCCGAAGTGATCGTGGCCGACGACCAGATGAGCCCCGACGCCGCCAAACAGACCGCCGACCGCCTGCTCAAGCGCGACAAGGTCGATTTCATGACCGGCGTGGTGTTTTCCAACATCATGCTGGCCGTGGCGCAGCCCATTTTTGCCAGCAAGACCTTTTACGTGAGCGCCAACGCGGGCCCCAGCCAATTGGCCGGGGCGCAATGCAACCCCTATTTCTTCAGCGCCTCCTACCAGAACGACAACATGCACGAGGCCGTGGGCAAGACGGTGACGGACAAGGGCTTCAAGAAAGCCGCCATCCTCGCCCCCAACTACCCCGCGGGCAAGGATGCGCTGGCCGGGTTCAAGCGCTACTTCAAGGGCGAGGTG
>DASUON010000296.1:0-2886 GCA_036276615.1 Burkholderiaceae bacterium | reverse complement strand
ACGCTGTCGTAAATCTGGTTCAGCACGGCCTGGTGTTTGGCCGTGAACTCGCTGGCCGTGGCCCAGTAGGTGATGACCAGCACCCGCTCGCCCACCGGCGCAAAAATGAAGCCCACCTTGGCCGGGCCGTATTTCTTGCTTTGGGCGTTGAACTCGATCTTGTTGGCCTGGGTGCCGCCCACGGTCACGTTGGATTCAACCTTGGTGTTGGGGTTGATCTTGAGGTTGTGTTCCTCGGTCAGCCACGAGAACGAGTCGTCGATGAGCTTGTTCATCTGCTTCTCGGACTTGGCCACTTCAAAAAAGATGGTCACCACCTCGTCGGGGGACTCGGCACCCACGCCGTGGTCGGTGAATTCGGGCTCCCACGCATTGGGAATGTCCAGCGTCACCACCGGCTTGTTTTCGGGGATGTGGATGGTTTTGGCCGACGCCACCGACGCGGACGCGGCCACCAACAGAGCGGCCAGCAGGTGCAAAAACTTGTTCATCACGGGGGTTGCAAGAAGTTGAAAAAAAGGGCTCGTTGCCGAGCCCCTGCATCTTGCCAAAAAGGGACGCCTGATCGGCTCACTTCACATCAAACCGGTCCAGGTTCATCACCTTGGTCCACGCCTTCACAAAATCGCGCACGAACTTGCCCGCGTTGTCGGCCTGGGCGTACACCTCGGCAAGGGCCCGCAACTGCGAGTTGGAGCCAAACGCCAGGTCCACGCGGGTGGCGGTCCACTTCAGCGCACCCGTCTGGCGGTCGCGGCCTTCGTAGGCGTTGTCGGCGGTGGGTGTCCATGCAGTGGCCATGTCCACCAGGTGGGAGAAGAAGTCGGGCGTCAGTTGGCCGGGCCGGTGGGTGAACACCCCGGCCTGGTTGCCGCCGTGGTTGGCCCCCAGCACGCGCAGGCCGCCCACCAGCACCGTCATCTCGGGGGCGCTGAGGGTGAGCAACTGGGCTTTGTCCAGCAGCATCTCTTCGGGCGAGACGCGGTAGGCCGCCTTGCGCCAGTTGCGAAACCCATCGGCCTGGGGCTCCAGCACGGCGAAGGATTCGGCATCGGTCTGCTCGGGGGTGGCGTCGGTGCGGCCCGGGGTGAAGGGCATGTCCACCGTGTGGCCTGCGGCCTGGGCGGCGGCTTCCACCCCGGCGTTGCCGGCCAGCACGATGAGGTCGGCCATGGACACCTGCTGTGCGCCCGGGTGGGCCTGGTTGAAGCCGTTGCGGATCACGTCCAGCGTGGCCAGCACGCGGGCCAGTTGCTGGGGCTGGTTCACCGCCCAGTCCTTCTGGGGGGCCAGGCGGATGCGGGCGCCGTTGGCGCCGCCGCGTTTGTCAGACCCGCGGAAGGTGGAGGCCGATGCCCAGGCGGTGGACACCAGATCGGCCACGGTCAGCCCGCTGGCCAACACCTTGGCCTTGAGTTCGGCGGCGTCGCGGGCGTCGATCAGCTTGTGCGTGACCGGGGGCAGCGGGTCTTGCCAGATCAGGTCTTCAGCGGGCACGTCGGGGCCCAGGTAGCGGGCCTTGGGGCCCATGTCGCGGTGGGTCAGCTTGAACCAGGCACGGGCGAAGGCGTCGGCAAACGCGTCGGGGTGGGCCAGGAAGTGGCGTGAGATCTTTTCGTAGGCCGGGTCAAAGCGCAGCGACAGGTCGGCCGTGGTCATCATGGGGCGGTGCTTGAGGCCGGGCACGTGGGCGTCGGGGATCAGGTCTTCCTCGGCCACGTCCTTGGCCTGCCACTGGTGGGCACCGGAAGGGCTTTTCACCAGCTCCCACTCGTACTTGAACAGCACCTTGAAGTAACCCATGTCCCAGGTGGTGGGGTTGGGTTTCCATGCGCCTTCAATGCCGCTGGTGGTGGTGTGCTCGCTGTGGCCTTTGCCCAGGGCGTTGATCCAGCCAAAACCCAGGGCTTCCATGGGTGCGGCTTCGGGCTCGGGGCCCACCAGCTTGGGGTCGCCCGCGCCGTGGGCCTTGCCGAAGGTGTGGCCACCGGCCACCAGGGCCACGGTCTCCTCGTCGTTCATGGCCATGCGGGCGAAGGTTTCGCGCACGTCGCGACCACTGGCCACGGGGTCGGGGTGACCATCGGGGCCTTCGGGGTTGACGTAGATCAGCCCCATCTGCACGGCGGCCAGGGGGTTTTCCAGGTCGCGTTCGCCGGGTTTGGCGCTGTAGCGGCTGTGGGGGGTGTCGCTGGTGGCCAGCCAGGTTTTTTCCGCACCCCAGTAGATGTCTTCTTCCGGTGCCCAGATGTCTTCGCGCCCGCCGCCAAACCCGAAGGTCTTGAAACCCATGGTTTCCATGGCCACGTTGCCCGCCAGGATGAACAGGTCGGCCCACGAAATGGCGTTGCCGTACTTTTGCTTGATGGGCCACAGCAGGCGGCGGGCCTTGTCCAGGTTGCCGTTGTCGGGCCAGCTGTTGAGCGGGGCAAAGCGCTGGTTGCCGGTGCCTGCGCCGCCGCGGCCATCGGCGGTGCGGTAGGTGCCCGCGCTGTGCCAGGCCATGCGGATGAACAGGCCGCCGTAGTGGCCCCAGTCGGCGGGCCACCAGGGCTGGCTGTCGGTCATCAGTGCAGCCAGGTCGGCCTTGAGGGCCGCGTGGTCCAGCGTGCCGAAGGCGTGGGCGTAGTCAAAGTCCGGGTCCATGGGGTTGGACGCGGGCGCGTGCTGGTGCAGGATGGCCAGGTTCAGTTGGTTGGGCCACCAGTCGGCGTTGGACTGCCGGGCGGGGGTGGTGCGTGCGCCCGTGGCGGCGTGGAAGGGGCACTGGGCGGCGGGGTTGGCGTGGGCACTCATCGGGGGCTCCTGTTCGGTGAAGAGCCCTGATGGTGCGCGGACTGGAAGTATTTATCCAGTCAATTCAATTTATGTGGCTGATAGCCAATG
>DASUON010000295.1:0-7246 GCA_036276615.1 Burkholderiaceae bacterium | reverse complement strand
GGTGCGCAGCTGGGTGGGCCACGGCACGCAATCGCTGATGGTGCGCGCCTGTGCCGAGGTGCAGGGCCTCACGGAAGAGGCCGTGCACCAGTCCGGCCAAGTGCCGCGGGTGATGGCGGTGTTTGGCCGTCGCTACCTGGCACGTTGCGGCAGCCGCAGCCGCCTGTACCCCCATGTGCGCGAGGCCTTGGCCCAGTTGCGCACGGCGGGCACGCGGTTGGCGGTGGTGACCAACAAGGAGTCGGCCTACACCCAGGTGATTCTGGACGCCCACGGCCTCACGCCCTTGCTGGACCGGGTGGTGTGTGGGGACACCTTTCCCATCCGCAAGCCCGACCCCGCCGGGGTGCTGTCTTGCCTGGAGGGGTTTGGCGTCAGCCGCGAGCAGGCGCTCTTTGTGGGCGATTCGTCGGTGGACGTGGCCACCGCCCGCAACGCGGGGGTGGCGGTGTGGGCGTTACCATACGGTTACAACCTCGGTCAGCCGATCGAGGCCAGCCAACCCGATCGGGTTGTGGACGATTTTTCGGTTTTCTTGAGGGGTGAGGCGGGTTGATTCCGCCGGTTCCGGGGTTGCGCAGCACGCTTGGCTCGTCAGTGATGTGCGGGTTTGTACTGGTAACCTCGGTGTAACGCCAGGTTTTGGGTTTCGTTTTTCATTCTTGTTTTTTCATTCTTGTCTTGAGGAGCAAACATGACCATCAAAGTAGGCATCAACGGTTTCGGTCGCATCGGTCGCATGGTGTTCCGGGCTGCGGTCCAGAACTTTTCCGACATTGAGGTGGTGGCCATCAACGACCTGCTGGAACCCGACTACCTGGCCTACATGCTCAAGTACGACAGCGTGCATGGCCGCTTCAAGGGCGAAGTCAGCGTGGACGGCAGCAACCTGATCGTCAACGGCAAGAAGATCCGCCTGACCGCCGTCAAGGACCCGTCCGAACTGAAGTGGGGCGAAGTGGGTGCCGACGTGGTCATTGAATCCACCGGCATCTTCCTGACCAAGGAAGGCGCACAAAAGCACATCGACGCCGGGGCCAAGAAGGTCATCATGTCCGCCCCCAGCAAGGACGACACCCCCATGTTCGTCTTTGGCGTGAACGACAAGACCTACGCCGGTCAGACCATCATCTCCAATGCCAGCTGCACCACCAACTGCCTGGCCCCCGTGGCCAAGGTGCTGAACGACAAGTGGGGCATCAAGCGCGGCCTGATGACCACCGTGCACGCCGCCACCGCCACGCAAAAGACCGTGGACGGCCCTTCCAACAAAGACTGGCGCGGTGGCCGCGGCATCCTGGAAAACATCATCCCCAGCTCCACCGGTGCGGCCAAGGCCGTGGGCGTGGTGATTCCTGAGCTGAACAAGAAGCTCACCGGCATGTCCTTCCGCGTGCCCACCTCCGACGTGTCGGTGGTGGACCTGACCGTCGAGCTGAACAGCGAAGCCGACTACAAGGACATCTGCGCCGAAATGAAGGCCCAGAGCCAAGGCGCCCTGAAGGGCGTGCTGGGTTACACCGAAGACAAGGTGGTGGCCACCGACTTCCGCGGCGAGCCCTGCACCAGCGTGTTCGACGCCGAGGCCGGCATTGCCCTGGACAAGACCTTCATCAAGGTCGTGTCCTGGTACGACAACGAGTGGGGCTATTCCAACAAGTGCCTGGAAATGGCACGCGTGGTCTCCCGCTGATCGGAGCGCGGCATGAAGTTCCTGCGTTTCTCCGACGTCATTGCCAGTGGCTTTGCCCGCGGCAAGCGCGTGTTCATCCGCGCCGACCTGAACGTGCCCCAGGATGACAACGGCCACATCACCGAGGACACCCGCATCCGTGCCAGCGTGCCCGCGGTGAAGATGGCCTTGGACGCCGGGGCCGCCGTCATGGTCACCAGCCACCTGGGCCGCCCCACCGAGGGCGAGTTCAAGCCCGAGGACAGCCTGGCCCCCGTGGCCACGCGCCTGAGCGAGCTGCTGGGCGTGCCCGTGCGCCTGGTGTCCAACTGGGTGGATGGCGGTTTTGTCTGCGCACCCGGCGAAGTGGTCATGCTGGAAAACTGCCGCCTCAACAAGGGCGAAAAGAAGAACAGCCCCGAACTGGCCGCCAAGCTGGGCAAGCTGTGCGACGTGTTCGTGCACGACGCCTTTGGCACCGCTCACCGGGCTGAAGGCACCACCTATGGCATTGCCGAAACGGCCCCCATCGCCTGCGCCGGCCCGCTGCTGGCCGCCGAGATGGACGCCATTGGCAAGGCCCTGGCCAACCCCAAGCGGCCCCTGGCCGCCATCGTGGCGGGCAGCAAGGTCAGCACCAAGCTGACCATCCTGCAAAGCCTGGCCAAAAACGTGGACCAGCTCATCGTGGGTGGCGGCATTGCCAACACCTTCATGCTGGCCGCGGGCCTGAAGATCGGCAAGAGCCTGGTCGAGGCCGATCTGGTGGGCGAGGCCAAGGCCGTCATCGACGCCATGGCCGCCCGCGGGGCCAACGTGCCCATCCCCACCGACGTGGTGGTGGCCAAGGCCTTTGCCGCCGATGCACCGGCCACGGTGAAGAAGGCCACCGAGGTGGCCGACGACGACCTGATCCTGGACATCGGCCCCGAGACCGCCGCGGCCTTGGCCGCGCAGCTCAAGTCCGCGGGCACCATCGTCTGGAACGGTCCGGTGGGTGTGTTCGAGTTTGCCGCCTTCGAAAACGGCACCAAGACCATTGCCGCCGCCATCGCCGAAAGCCCGGCGTTCAGCATTGCCGGAGGGGGCGACACCCTGGCCGCCATTGCCAAGTACGGCATCGAGAAGCAGGTGGGCTACATCTCCACCGGCGGCGGTGCCTTTCTGGAGGTGCTGGAAGGCAAAACCCTGCCGGCCTTCGAGGTGCTGGCCCGCCGCGCCACCTGAGCGTTTTCTGCTTGCTATTTGAACAATAGCTTCCACTGCATACAGAGAAAGCGGTGGAGGCTATTTTTTTACACAACTTAGGAGCCCACCATGGCACTCATTTCCCTGCGCCAGCTGCTGGACCATGCCGCCGAGAACGGCTACGGTCTGCCCGCGTTCAACGTCAACAACATGGAGCAGGTCCAGGCCATCATGATGGCCGCGGACGCCACCAACAGCCCGGTCATCCTGCAAGGTTCGGCCGGGGCCCGTTCGTACGCGGGTGAGCCCTTCCTGCGTCACCTCATCCTGGCCGCGTTGGAAGCCTACCCCCACATTCCCGTGTGCATGCACCAGGACCATGGCGCGTCGCCCGGCGTGTGCTTCCGCTCCATCCAGTCGGGCTTCAGCTCGGTGATGATGGACGGCAGCCTGCGCGAAGACGGCAAAACCCCCGCCAGCTACGAGTACAACGTGGAAGTGACCGCCCGCGTGGCCCAGTTGGCCCACGCCTGTGGCGTGTCGGTGGAAGGTGAGCTGGGTTGCCTGGGCAGCCTGGAAACCGGCAAGGCCGGTGAAGAAGACGGCCACGGTGCCGAAGGCACGCTGGACCATTCCGCGCTGCTGACCGACCCCAACGAGGCCGCCGACTTCGTCGCCAAGACCCAGGTGGACGCGCTGGCCATCGCCATCGGCACCAGCCACGGGGCCTACAAGTTCACGCAAAAGCCCACCGGCAAGGTGCTGCGCATCGACCGCGTGAAGGAAATCCATGCCCGCATTCCCAACGTGCACTTGGTCATGCACGGTTCGTCGTCGGTGCCGGAAGACTGGCTGGCCATCATCAACCAGTACGGTGGTGACATGGGGCAGACCTATGGCGTGCCGGTCGAGGAAATCGTGGAAGGCATCAAGAACGGCGTGCGCAAGATCAACATCGACACCGACCTGCGCATGGCCAGCACCGGCTCCATCCGCCGCCACATGGCCGAAGACCGCAAGAACTTCGACCCCCGCAAGTACCTGAAGGAAGCCACCAAGGCCATGTCGGGCATTTGCAAGCAGCGCTACGAAGCCTTTGGTGCCGCAGGTCAGGCCAGCAAGATCGGCAAGGTCTTCAGCCTGGAAGAGATGCAGAAACGTTACGACAAGGGCGAGCTGGCCCCGCGCATCGCCTGATCAGCAAGGGTTTCGCCGGTCGTACCAGACCACACAAGATGCACTCCCCGAGAGCACGGTGCCCACCGTGCACACGGGGGCGCTGGGCGTTGGCAACGTGACATCGGGAGTGCCTGGCGGGCTGCTGGGGTTCAGTGCTTCGTAGCCCGCCCGGAAGTTGATGGTGTCAATGGTTGCCGTGCCAGGCCCACTTTTCACCCAGGCGTAGCCAATGGGTCCACACACCACGGGGCCCGTCATCCAGCCCACGTCGGTGCCTGTCAGCTCGGTGCCGCTGGTGGTCAATGTTTGCAGCGTGGGCGTGCCATAGGCGTACCCGTCAGAAACCTGCATCAGCGCGCTGCTGCCCACCAGTGCGGACAGCAAGAGCACAAACACCCCGCGCCCGGCCTGACGCCGGATCAGCGCCAACCCGAGCACCGCCAGGCTCACGGCCAGCGCGGCACTCAGCCAGGGTGACAGGGGGACCGCGCTGGTGGCGGGTGCGGTGCTGGTGAAGTTGATGATGACTTGCGACGAAGCCGGTGCTGCCATGCCGAGTGTCATCAGCGTGATGCAGCCCAACGAAAAGGCCAGGTTTTTCTTCATGTGATTGCTGTGCTTGGAGCGTGTGATTTCCCGGTCACACCCTGTGTGCCGGACAGGCCAATGGGCCTGCGCGGCGCATGCTAGGGTCAGCGCGTCACAGCAGCGTCACAAGAAAAAAAGCCATGCCACGGGGTCCGTGGCATGGCTCCAAGCTCCAAACACCCGGGGCGTGAGGCCCTGGGCGCTTTCGCACATCAAATCGGTTGTGGGGCGCGAGGGCTCACTTTCCGCTCAGGTACTCAGCCACCGCATGCATTTCCAGCGCGGTCATTTTTTCAACCACGGTGTGCATGACGGCGTTGTCGTTGGTCCGCTCCCGCTTGTTGAACAGCTTGAGTTGCGTCTCGACGTAAGCGGCGATCTGCCGACCCAGGCGGGGCAGGTGGGCTGCCCCTTCCGCGTTGGTGCCATGGCAGCCCACGCAGGCCGGCACGCCGCTGAACTTGTTGCCGTTGTGGAAGATGTACTGGCCCATGGCGGCCAGTTGGGGTTCCTTGGGCTCTTCGCGGGGCAGCTCCATCTTTTGGTAGTACTGGCCCAGGGCCACCATCTCATCGGGCGTCAGCTTGGCCACCATTTCCACCATGGCCGTGCTTTTGCGCGCCCCCGACTTGAAGGCGTTGAGCTGCTTGGCGATGTACTCGGCGTTCTGCCCGGCCAGGCGGGGAAAAATCTCGCTGGTGGACTCACCATGCGCCCCATGGCACAGGAAGCATGAACCTCCCGCAATCTTCTTGGCACGGGCTTCGTCGACCTGTGCCCAGGCGGAGGGGCCCGAGAGCAGGCTGCCGACCGCCACCAGGGCGGCCAGCGCGGGGAGGGCGTGGCGGGAGGAGAACAGGCTCACGTCGGTCCTTTGCATGTCGGGGTTTCAGGCCAGGGTGTCGGCCCAGATGTTGCGCGCCCAGGCGTGGGCGTAACGGCCTTCCAGCTCGCTGGCGGCCACCGACACACCACCGGCACCGGCCACGGGCATCATGGTCTTTTTCTCGGCGTCGTAGCGGTGCACGCTGGAGACGTGCACCACGTCTTCGTCGGTCACGAAGCTGTAGCAGGTGTTGGCGTAGATGGGCAGGGCAGGGGGGGCTTTGCCTTGCAGCAACGACACCACGGCGGCGGCACAGGTCTTGGCATGCTGGTTGGCCATGTGGCCCGATTTGGGCATGGCCGGGGCGATCTGGATGGCGTCGCCCAGCACATGCACGTTCTTGGCCGCTTTGGATTCGAAGGTGAGGAAGTCCACCTCGCACCAGCGCTTGTTGGCCGTGGCCAAGCCGGATTTGACGGCGATGTCGCCCGCTCGCATGTCGGGCAGCACGTTCAGCACCGTGGCCTTGACGTCGTCCCCAAACTCCAGCTTGGCGGTGAGGGTGGCGGCATCCACGTCCACCACCTTGCTCTTGTTGCGGTAGTCGATGATGCCCTTGTAATGCTCACTCCAGGCCTTCTTGAACAACGCGGCTTTGGAAATCACGTCGTCGTTGGCGTCGAGGATGACGACCTTGCTCTTGGGCTTGGCCTTCTTGAAATAGCTGGCCACCAAGCAGGCGCGCTCATAAGGGCCGGGTGGGCAGCGGTACGGGGCGAGCGGAATGGACAGCACATAGGTGCC
The DNA here is from genome assembly GCA_036276615.1 of Burkholderiaceae bacterium. Lineage (GTDB taxonomy): Bacteria > Pseudomonadota > Gammaproteobacteria > Burkholderiales > Burkholderiaceae_C > UBA2334. Next base: position 989 of record DASUON010000295.1, on the reverse strand, counting down.
CCCATCGGGCATGGCTTCGAGCTGCTTGCGCAGGGCCACGGTCTGCGGGCCGGCTTTCCACGAGTGCAGCACCTTGGCCTGGGCGTCTGCAGAGGCCATGCCGGGCAGGTTTTCGTACATGAAGTCGATGCCGGGTGAGACGATCACGCGGTCAAACGGCAACTCGCCGCCGCCAGCCAGCTTGACCACCTTTTTCTCGGCGTCGATGGCACTGACCCTGTCCTTGACCCGCTTGACGCCATGGCGCCTTTGCAGGTTGTCATAGGGCGTGGTGATGTCGGCCATGGTCTTGTAGCCACCCAGCACCAGGTTGGACATGGGGCAGGACACAAAGGCTTCGTTGGGCTCGACCAGGGTCACGTCCACCGAACCCTCGGAGAACAGGCGCAGGTACTTGGCGGCGGTGGCACCGCCGTAGCCCCCGCCAATGACCACGACCCTGCCGATGCTGGGGCCACTGCCGGTGGTGGCGCAGCCTGACATCAGGCCCACCGTGCCCAGCGCAGACCCGGCACCCAGGGTTTGAACAAATTGACGACGTTGCATGAGGTTCTCTCCGGTCCGGGTTCAGGGGGCTTTTTTGGGCTGAGCGGCGAAGTAGCCGGCAATGTCGGCCAGTTGCTCGTCGGTGTAGCCCTTGGAGAGCTGGTGCATGAGGGTTGCGGGCTTGCGCCCGGCTTTGAAATCCAGCAGCTTTTGCAGCATCTCAGCTTTGTCTTTGCCCGCCAGAGGCTCAATGCCCGGCTGCGCCTGACCGTTGGTGCCGTGGCAGTTGGCGCAGGCCGCTGCCCACACCTTGACTTGGGCCACCTGGGCCTGCGCCAGGGCCGCGCCCAGCGCCAGGGCCGTGCCCAGCAGGATTCGTGACGTGGTGTTCATGTGGTGTGTGTGCTCCATGTGGGGTGAGGCGAAGTCACTTGTATATCAGTGGTTGCCGATATTGCGATTCATGCTAGCGGCTGCGTTCGCTTCCGCGTGATCGTGGAAAC
>DASUON010000294.1:0-6189 GCA_036276615.1 Burkholderiaceae bacterium | reverse complement strand
GGCAATGGTGTGGTCACCACCCAGGGTGAGGGGGATGCAGCCCGCCGCCAGCACCTCGCGGTAGTGCGCGGTGATGATGTCCACCGACTTGCCCAGGTTGTAGGTGTTGATGGGCACGTCGCCCAGGTCGGCCACCTGCAGGGAATCGAACGGGGCGGCCCCGGTGGCCATGTTGTAGGGGCGGATCAGGCAGGACTCGGCCCGGATCTGCCGCGGCCCGAAGCGGGTGCCCGGGCGGTGGCTGGTGCCAATGTCCAGCGGAATGCCGATGAAGCCCACGTCCAGCCCTTGGGGGCTGGTGGCATGGGGCAGGCGCATCATGGTGGCGATGCCGCCAAAGCGCGGCATCTCGTTGCCACCCAGGGGTTGGTTGAAGGCTGGATCAGTCATGGACAGGTTGTGCAAAAAAGGCGCTCAGCTCGTCGTCGGGGATTTGTTGCGCGGCGTAGCTGAACGTGCCTGCGTTTCGAATTTCCTGCCCTGCGCTTCGCAGCACGCCCAGGCAAGTGCGCGCCAGGCTGCCCCCCGTGCTGATGCGGCGAACCCCCCATTGCGCCAGTTGCTCAACGGTCAGCAGCGAGCCGGTGAGGCCCATGACCACATTGATGGGGTGCTGAACCGCCTGAACCAGGGTGGTGATGCTGTGTTCATCACTCACACCGGGCACAAACAGGCAATCCGCGCCCGCGTCGCGGTATTGGCGGCAGCGCCGAATGCTTTCGTTCAATGGGTCGGGGTGCTTGGCCAGGAACGCGTCGCACCGGGCGGTCAGGGTGAAGGGGGTGCCCGTGGCATCGGCGGCCTGTCGGGCGGCAGCCACCCGTTCCACCGCCTCATCGAGGCTGAACAACGGGGCATGGGCATTGCCTGTGGCGTCTTCGATGTTGTCGCCTGAGGCTCCGGCTTGAATCACCCGCCGGATGGTGTCGGCCACCTCGGTGGCGTTGTGGCCGTAACCCGATTCCAAGTCAGCGTTGACGGGGATTCGAACGGCACGGGCGATCCGCTGGATGGCGTCCAGCATCTGGTCACGACCGAGGGCATTGGCCCCATCAGGACACCCCATGGAGAACGCAATGCCCGCGCTGGTGGTGCCCAGGGCGGGGAAACCTTCCGCCTCCAGCAGCCGTGCGCTGCCGGGGTCCCAGGCGTTGGGCATCACCCAGGTGCCTTGACGGTGCAGTTCGCGCAGCCTGCGGCCACGCGCCAGCATGGCCTCAGGCGGCACGGGGGGGAACAAACCCATGGCGGTCACTTGCGGCGTCCGCGCAGCCATTCCATCACCAGCAGCAGGCTGGTGGTGAACAGGATGAGCAGCGTGGCCACGGCGGCGATGGTGGGGGAGATGTTCTCGCGGATGCCGGTGAACATCTGGCGCGGCAGCGTGGTCTGGTCGGCCCCGGCCAGGAACAGGGTGACCACCACCTCGTCGAACGAGGTGGCAAAGGCGAACAGCGCCCCGGAGATGACACCGGGCGCAATCACCGGCAGGGTGATGCGGAAGAAGGTGCGCAGCGGCGTTTCGCCCAGGCTGAGCGAGGCGCGGGTCAGGTTGTGGTTGAAGCCGGTCAGCGTGGCCAGCACGGTGGTCAGCACGAAGGGGGCGCCCAACGCGGCGTGCACCATGATGAGGCCGATGTAGGTGTCGGCCAGGCCCAGCGGCGCAAAGAACAGGTAGGCGGCCACGCCCACCACCACGATGGGCACCACCATGGGCGCAATGAGCACGCTCATCAGCAGGCCCTTGAAGGGGAAGTCGGCCCGCGACAGGCCCACGGCGGCCAGGGTGCCCAGCGCGGTGGCGATGACGGTGGCCGCCGGGGCGACGATGAAGCTGTTCTTGGCGGCGCGCACCCATTCTTCGGAATGGAAGAGGTTGTCGTACCACTTCAGCGACCAGCCTGGGATGGGGTAGGTCAGGAAGGAGCTGTCGGAGAACGACAGCGGAATCATCACCAGGATGGGGATGAGCAGGTACACCAGCACGGCCACACACAGGGCGCGCACCGCCCACCAGATGGCTTTTTCGGGCAGCGAGGTGTACAGGGGGAATTGGGGCAGCAGGTGTTTCATGGTCGGGTCAGCTCAGGCTGAGTTCGGCGCGGCTGAAGCGGCGGTACACGGCGTACAGCACCAGGGTGGCGGTCAGCAGCAGGGCCCCCAGGGCGCAGGCCATGCCCCAGTTGATTTCCACGTTGGTGTAGCGGGCGATGTAGTAGCTCAGCATCTGGTCGTCGGCACCGCCCACCAGTGCGGGGGTCACGTAGTAGCCGATGGACAGGATGAACACCAGCAGCGCCCCTGCCCCCATGCCGGGGTAGGTCTGCGGCACGTACACGCGCCAGAAGGCGGCCATGGGCGTGCTGCCCAGCGACACGGCGGCGCGCTGGTAGGTGGGGGGCACGCTTTTCATGACGCTGTAGAGCGGCAGGATCATGAAGGGCAGCAGGATGTGCACCATGGCAATGACCACGCCGGTGCGGTTGAACAGCAGCTCCAGCGGTGCGTCGATCAGGCCGGTGGCGATCAGCCCCCGGTTGACCAGGCCTTCGGACTGCAACAGCACCATCCATGCGGCCACGCGCACCAGGATGGAGGTCCAGAAGGGCACCAGCACCAGGATCATGAGCACGTTGGCGGCGCGGTCGCTCAGGCTGGCCAGCCACCAGGCCAGCGGGTAGCCCAGGATGAGGCAGCACAGGGTCACCACCAGGCTGATCTGGAAGGTGCGGATCAGGATGCCGCCAAAGGCCCGCTGGTCTTCGGGCATGCGTTCGATGTGGCCTTGCACGTCGCGGCGCAGGTCCACCGAGGCCAGGAGGTAGTCGGGGGTCCAGCGCGATCCGTTCTTGGCAATGGCCGACCAGAACGGCACCTGGTCCCAGCGCGGGTCGGCCTGGATGAGCCGCTCGCGGATGTGTTCGGGGCTGCCCTCAATGGGCAGGCTTCGGTAGGCCCCCATGATGAGGGAGCGGGCACCGGCCACCTCGGTGTTGAGGCGGCGGGCGAGGGCACCGGCATCGGAGCTGTCGGGCAGCTGGGACAGGTCGGCCACCAGCGCCGCGTAGGCGGCGGGGGAGGGGCTTTCCTGCCCCCGCCAACCTTCCAGCGCGACCACCGTTCGGGGCAAGGCCCGGGCCACTTCCGGGTTTTCCACGGCGCGTTGCAGCAGCGTGACGATGGGCACCAGCAGGGTCATCAGCAAAAAGACCAGCAGGGGCAGCGTCAGGCCAAAGGCCTTCCATTGCCGACCGGCCTGGGCTCGGGCCAAGGACTTGCGAAGCGCGCCGGCATCCAGCGGCACAGCGGGAGAAACACCAGAAAGTGAGGCCATGGGCTTGGTTCTTCGTGAACGGGGGTCAGTGGGCTGCGCTTACTGGGTGGCCCAGGCGGCGAAGCGCTTCTCCAGCGCTTCACCCTGGTCGGCCCAGAAGTTCACGCTGAACTGGATGGCTTCCTTGGCATTGGCGGCGGAGGTGGGCAGGTCGTCCAGCACCTTCTTGTCCAGGCTGGCCAGGGCCTTCATGTTGGTGGGGCCGTAGGCGATGTTCTTGGCGTACACGGCCTGGTTGTTGGCGGTCAGGCCGAAGGCGATGAACTTCAGGGCCAGGTCCTTGTTGGGGGCACCCTTGGGGATCATCCAGTAGTCCAGGTCATAGATGCCACCGGGCCAGTAGATCTTGAGGTTGCGGCCTTCGCGGTTGGCGGCGTCGATGCGGCCGTTGTACACGGTGGACAGCACCACGTCACCCGCCACCAGGAACTGGGGCGCCTGGGCACCGGCTTCCCACCACTGGATGCTGGGCTTGAGCTCGGTCAGTTTCTTGAAGGCGCGGTCAGCCCCTTCCTTGGTGGCCAGCACCTTGTACACGTCGGCGGACTTGACCCCGTCGGCCATCAGGGCGAATTCGAGGTTGTAGCGGGCGCCCTTGCGCATGCCGCGCTTGCCAGGGATCTTCTTGGTGTCGAAGAAGTCGGCCCAGCTGGTGGGGGCGGTTTTCAGCTTGTCGCCGTTGTAGGCCATGACGGTGGACCACACGAAGATGCCGATGCCGCATTCGGTCACGGCAGCGGGCAAGAAGTCGGCCTTGTTGCCGATCTTGCTGTAGTCCAGCTTTTCGTACAGGCCTTCGTCGCAGCCGCGCACGGCGTCGGGGGATTCAACTTCCACCACGTCCCAGGTGACTTTCTTGGTTTCCACCATGGCCTTGACCTTGGCTTGCTCGCCGTTGTACTCAACGGGGATCACCTTGGTGCCGGTGGCCTTTTCGAAGGGCTCGTAGTAGGCCACTTTCTGGGCGTTGGCATTGGCACCGCCGAAGTTGACGATGGTCAGCTGCTGGGCGCTGGCCAGGCCGGCGGCCAGGGTGCACACGGCGGCAACGAGGGTTTTTTTCATGGGACGGTTCTCCTTGGAGAGGTTGGCACAGGGGGAAACACAAAAACCTGGACTCACACGGCGTACAGCCGGGTGGAGGCAGGGGGGAACTCCAGCGCCACGGCGTCGCCGGGGTGCGGATGGGGGTTGGCACCCTCGCGGGTGAGGGGCAGCTTGACGGTGGCCTCCGGCTGGCCGGGGCCCAGGTCGCACAGCAGGCGCAGGTGGTCACCGTGGTAGATGACGCGGGTGACGGTGGCGGCCAGGTAGTTGGGGTGGTCGGCGCGGGCTTCGGGGTGCCAGACGATGCGCTCAGGGCGCACACAGGCCTCGGCCAGCGAACCCACCGCCGCCTGGGTGACGTTGACGCCTTGCAGCACACGCCCGTCGGTCAGTGTCAGGGTGTTGGCGGCGGTCAGCTTGCCGCGCAGCACCGTGCTGTCGCCCACAAATCCGGCCACAAAACGGGTGGTGGGGGCCTCGTACAGGTCTTCCACACCCGCCAGTTGCTGGATCACGCCGTCGTTGAACACGGCCACGCGGTCGCTCATGGTCAGGGCTTCGCTCTGGTCGTGCGTCACGTACACAAAGGTCAGCCCCAGCTGGTGGTGCAGTTCCTTCAGTTCGATCTGCATGTGCTCGCGCAGTTGCTTGTCCAGCGCCCCCAGGGGCTCGTCCATCAGCACCAGCTTGGGCTCGAACACCAGGGCGCGGGCCAGGGCCACACGCTGCTGCTGCCCACCCGACAGGCGGGAGGGCAGGCGGTCGGCCATGCCGCCCAGTTGCACCATGTCCAGCGCCTTTTGCACACGGCGGGCCTGCTCGTCCTTGGAGACCTTGCGCACCGTGAGCGGGTAGGCCACGTTTTCGCCCACGGTCATGTGGGGAAACAGCGCGTAGTTCTGGAACACCATGCCGAAGTTGCGCTTGTGCGGTGGCGTGCGGGTGATGGGCTTGCCGTCCAGCACGATTTCACCGGCGGTGGGCGACTCAAAGCCCGCCAGCATCATCAGCGTGGTGGTCTTGCCAGAGCCCGACGGGCCCAGCAGGCTCAGGAACTCCCCGCGCTGGATGTCCAGGTTGAGGTCCCGGACCACGAGTTGTTCGCCGTCGTAAGTCTTTTGAACGCCCTGAAAGCGGACCAGGGGATCGGATGCGAGCATGGTGTGTGTCTCTGGGTGGGGGTGGCTCAGGCCACCGCGGCAAAGCTGGCTTCGATGATGGCCAGGCCTTCATCGATCAGGGCGTCGGAGGCGGTCAGGGGCACCAGCACGCGAATCACGTTGCCATAGGTGCCGCAGGACAGCAGCACCAGGCCGCGGCGGGCGGCTTCGGCCACCACCTTGCGGGTCAGGGCGGCGTCGGGGCGGTGCACGTCGCCCCCTTCGAACAGCTCGATGGCCACCATGGCCCCCAGGCCACGCACGTCGCCAATGGCCTTGTGCGTCTGGGCCATGGCCTTGAAGCCGTTGACCAGGTGCTGGCCCAGGGCCTTGCTGCGGTCCAGCAGCTTTTCGTCGTCAAAGGCTTTGATCACGGCCAGGGCAGCGGCGCAGGCCACCGGCGAACCGGCGTAGGTGCCACCCAGGCCACCCGCGGCGGGTGCGTCGATCACTTCGGCACGGCCCACCACGCCCGACAGCGGGAAACCGCCCGCCAGCGACTTGGCTGTGGTGATCAGGTCGGGGGCCACGGGCCACTGCTCGCAGGCAAACCAGGTGCCGGTGCGGCCTGCGCCGGTCTGCACCTCGTCGGCAATCAGCAAAATGCCGTGGCGGTCGGCAATTTCTTTCAGGCGGCTGATGAACTCG
>DASUON010000293.1:0-3963 GCA_036276615.1 Burkholderiaceae bacterium | reverse complement strand
CTGATGCTGTTCCTTTATTTCGTCTTAATACTTCATTCGACGAACAAACGGAACATACTCCAGCCATGCTTCCCGACACCCACACCAAGCGCGTCCTCGGTCTGGCCAGCCAGAAGGGGCTGCTGCGCGCCAGCGATCTGGACGCCATCCACGCGCCTCGGGTTGTTCTGACGCGACTGACCGCTGCGGGTCTGCTACAGAAGGTGGGGCGTGGCCTGTACCGCCTGCCGGATGCACAGGTTTCGGAGTTCGAGAGCCTTGGCACCATCGCCACCAAGGTGCCTCAAGCGGTGTTCTGCCTGCTGACGGCGCTGCAGTTTCATGAGCTGACCACGCAGCTGCCGCGTCAGATCTGGATCGCCATGCCTCAGGGTAGCCACCCACCCCGTATCGACTACCCGCCGATCAAGATGGTGCAGTTCACAGGTGATGCCTACTCGGCAGGGGTTGAAGAAGTCGAACGCGACGGTGTCAGGCTCCGGGTGTACAGCGTGGCCAAGACCGTGGCGGACTGCTTCAAGCACCGCAACAAAATCGGGCTGGATGTGGCGCTGGAGGCGCTGAAGGACGCCCGGGCACGCAGCAAGGCCTCCATCGACGACATCTGGCGTTTCGCCCAGATAGGCCGTGTGGCCAACGTGATGCGCCCCTACCTGGAGAGCATTGGATGAGCCCGGCCACCCCGAATGTCGCTGCGTCCGTCCGTGCGCGTCTGCTCAATGTGGCCAAGGCGCAAAGCGTCGATTTCAATCAGGTTCTGGTGCGCTTTGCCTTGGAGCGCATCCTCTATCGGCTGACCCAGTCGCCGCACGCGGACCGTTTTCTGCTCAAAGGGGCGTTGCTGTTCACGCTGTGGTACGACATGCCCCACCGGGCCACACGCGATGCCGATTTGTTGGGTTTCGGTGCCAGCGATCTGGAGTCCGTGGCCCAAGCATTCCGGGACATCTCAGCCGTATCGGTTGACGACGGCATCGTGTTCGACCCAGCCTCCGTCACGGTCGAGGAAATTCGCAAAGAGGCTGGCTACGGTGGCGTTCGCGTGATGATTGCGGGCGATCTGGCCCGAGCACGCTGCAAGACCCAGATTGACGTCGGCTTCGGCGACGCCGTCACCCCGGCACCTGTTGAATCGGTCTACCCAGTGCTGCTGGCAGACATGCCCGCACCACGACTGCGGGCCTACCCAACGTACACCGTCATCGCAGAAAAGCTCCACGCCATCGCCTTGCTGGGCATGACCAACAGCCGCCTGAAGGACTATTTCGACCTGTCGGTGCTGCTGGAACGAGAAACGCTGGACACCGATCTGCTGGCCCAGGCGATCAAGGCCACGTTCGAAAGGCGGGGCATGGCGGTTCGTGACGCGCTGCGCGGAGGGTGGTTGATGGGCCTGACGGACGAGTTTGCGCACGACGCTTCGCGCCAGGCGCTGTGGCGGGCATTTCTCAAGAACAACGAACTTCCGCCCGAACCCCTGCCCGACATCGTGGGTCGCTTGCGCGTGGCATTGGCACCTGCGTTGAACACCGTCATTCGTTGAACGGCCCTTCAAGAGGGCATGTCAATGCTCACGGGGCTGCGCCATTTTTGCCATGCTCATCCCCCAAAGCCCCACACAGCTGCCCAAGGCGCTTCACGGCCTGGTCGATTTCCGGGCTGTAGGGCCAGCCGCAGTTCAAGCGGACAAAGTGCGCAAAGCGGTTCGAGTTGGAGAACATGATGCCCGGGGCAATCAGGATGCCTTCGGCCAGCGCCGCGTCGAACAGCCTTGCCGATGACAGCTGGCCGGGCAGCTCCACCCACAGCGAAAGCCCGCCCCGGGGCTGATTGAGTCGGGTGCCTGCGGGAAAGTGGTTGACGACGGCCGCCGCCGCTTGTTCGCGCTGGTTCGAAAGCGCCACCCGAAGCCGCCTCAGGTGCCGGTCGTAGCCGCCCGAGCCCATGAAGTGGCTGGCCGCCTGCTGCGACAGTTCTTCGTTGTTCCGGCTCTGCACGTGCTTGAGCATTTCCACCCGGCCCTGCCAGCGGCCCGCGCTCATCCAGCCCAGGCGCAGGCCGGGGGCCAGCACCTTGTGCAGCGAGGCGCAGTGGATGACGTTGCCGGTCTTGTCCCACGCTTTGAGGGCCTTGAGCGGAGCGTCTCCGTCGGCCAGTGCGCTGTAGGTGTCGTCTTCGATCAGGGGGATGCCATGGCGGGCACAAAACTCGACCAGCCTGGCCTGATGGGCCTCGGGCATGATGCTGCCCAACGGGTTCTGTAGGTGCGGCACCACCACCAGCGCGGCAATGGACTCGTGGGTTTGCGTTGCCAGCTCCAGCGCCTCCAGCGAAATGCCGGTTTGCGGGCTGGTGGGGATTTCCAGGGCGCGCAGGCCTTGGCTTTCCAGGACCTGCAACAAGCCGTGGAAGGTGGGCGATTCCACCGCCACGATGTCGCCCGGCTGGGTGACCGCACGCAGTGCCAGGTTGAGCGCCTCAATGCAGCCCTGGGTGACCACGATGTCTTCAGCGGCAATCAGCATGCCGTTGGCCATGGCGCGGCGGGCCAGCACGTTGCGAAACGCCAGGTTGCCGTTGTGGGGCGACACCTTCACTAACAAATCGGGGTCTTGCCGCAGCGCACGGGTGGCGGCGTTTTTCAGGGCCTCGCCGGGGTACAGCGAGGGCGCACACCGGGCCCCCGACAGGTTGACCTTGACCTGCGCTTGCCGCCCCCGGGCAATGAACTCGGACACGCGGGCATTGATCCCGACGTATTGGGCCGGGTCCAGCGCCTGGCCGGGCGGGGGCTCCGACAAGGGAGTTCGGCGGCCCCGCAGGGGCTGGCGCACGAAGTTGCCCGAGCGGGGGCGGGCGTCCAGCCAACCGTCGCTTTCCAGTTGTCGGCACACCTGCACCGCGGTGGACAGGCTGATGTCGTGGCGAGTCATCAGCGTGCGCATCGACGGAAAGCGGTCGCCAGTGGTCAGGGTGCCGGCTTCGATGGCTTCCCGGTAATGGCTGGCCAGGCGGCGGTAGAGGGGGGTGGGGTCCATGCCCTATCTTCACCCGGCACACGGGTGCGGCAGCAGATACAGATGGCTGATTTTTTCACCAGAACAACGGCGCGCAGGGGCATCTGCTTCGGTGCAGACAGGCCGGTTCTGCGTCTGTTTGAACGGGGCGTTGCTTCCTACCATTTTTGCACCGCCCCGCATCGGGGCCACTCGATGGAGAGAGACCATGGTGGATCAGCGTTTGATGAAGCTCGTGCTGGGCAAAAGTGAGTCGCAAAGGGTTCTGGTGGAAGCCAGGACCACCGTGCTGGTGGTGTCCGGGCATCTGGTGCTGCGTGGCCCCCTGGCTTGGCAGGCCGAAAGCGTGATCACCCAGGAGCACACGCTGTGTGCCGAAGAATCGCTGCTGGTTGAGGATGGCGGCTGGATCGACCTGCGCGCCCGCGATCGCGTCGAGCTGATGCTGCTGCCCCCCGAGCGCAGTGCGTTTTGGCGGCAGGTGGGGCGCTGCCTCGGCAAGCTGTTCGAACACGAACCACGCGGCACCTTGGCGGCACCGACCGGGCCGGAGTGGCCCGGGCGGTGAAGTTCATCGACGCGCCCTGAACCAGGGCACAGGCACAGCGTCCGTATGATCTTCACCCATGAAGATCGTTGAGACGCTGCGCCGCTGGGCCAGCGAAGATGCGCAGGTGCAGGCCGCCGCGGACCGACGCAACCTGCATGTGCTGGGGGTAGCCGCCTGGGTGCTGTTGGCGTTGAATGGGGTGCATGTGCTGGTGTTCAGCCTGCTGCGGTTCGACCTGCCGCAGCAAACCGCCTGGGCGCACCAGATTGCCTGGGCGCATGCCGTCATGGCCGTGCTGATGGGCGCGGTGGGTGGTCTGACCCGCCGGGCGCAAGCCCAGCCCGAGGTGAAGGGCCTGGGGTGTTGGCTGCCCGAGGTGACCTCCCTGGGGGTGTT
>DASUON010000292.1:0-4700 GCA_036276615.1 Burkholderiaceae bacterium | reverse complement strand
GACCATGGCCGTCGGCCTGGCTGCGCCGGGCTTGCAGCGCCCCCACCACCTCCAGCGCCAGCTGGAACGACCAGCCGGGCGTGCCCCCCCGTCGCTTGACCCCCGCCAACAGGCTGGGCAGGTAGGCGGTGATGACCGCCCCCAGCAGCACAATGACCCACATCAGGTAGATCCACACCAGCAAGATGGGCACCGTGGCAAACGCCCCGTACACCGCCGAGTAGGTGGGCACCTGCGCCACATACCAGCCCAGCAGGCGCTTGGCCAGCTCGATGCCCACGGCCACAAACACCCCGCCCATGGCCGCGTGTTTCCACTTGACGTGGGTGTTGGGCACCTGGCGGTACAGCAGGATCGTGCCAGCGGCCACCAGCACAAACTCCAGCAGGTCGAACGCCAGCCGCACGCCCCCGGGCAAGGCCCCCACCAGGCCGCGGTTGGCCGAAATGGCGTACGAGGTCATGGACACGCTGGCCCCCAGCAGCAAAGGCCCCAGCGTCAGCACCGCCCAGTACACCAGCACCCGCTGCGCCAACGGGCGCGAGCGGCGCACGCGCCAGATGTCGTTGAGCTTGCGGTCGATGGTCAAGATCAACGCCAGCGCCGTGAACAGCAGCACCGCCGCACCGGTCCAGCCCAGTTGGCCCGCCTTGCCCGCAAACTGGTTGAGGTAGGTCAGCACCGGCTTGGCGATGGTGTCGGGCACCAGGCTGTCCACCAGCCACTTCTGCAGCCCGGCCTGCATGCGCCCGAACATGGGAAACGCGCTGAAGATGGCCAGACCCACGGTGAACAGCGGCACCAACGAGATGATGGTGGTGAAGGTCAGGCTGCTGGCGGTCACGCCCAGGCGGTCTTCGCGGAAGCGTTCGCGCAGGGTCAGGGCCGTGGTCAGCCAGGGAAACACCCGCAGCGCAGCCCACAGTTCCCGGGCCTTGTCGCTGGCCCGGCCCACGGCGCGGGGCAACCAGGGAGACTCGGGCGGGGGGTTGAGCAGCTTCATGCCGCTATCATGCCAGCGCCCTGCCACCCCGGCCTTTGCCGAGCACCGTCGTGCTCTGCCGTCTCTGTGGCCCGCTTTGTCCCATGTTGCCCCCTGCCCCGTCCACGCCCCCCGGCGCTTCGCCCCAGCCTTCTTCCGCGCCCCAGCCTGCACCGCGCCACGCGCCGCCACCCTCGGTGGGCTGGACCCGCGTGGCCGCGGTGGGCAGCCTGCTGGGCCTGATCGTGCTGGGCTTGGCGTGGGAGCTGTGGCTGGCCCCGGTGCGCCCCGGCGGCAGCTGGCTGGCCATCAAGGTGCTGCCACTGTGCATCCCGCTGACGGGCCTGCTCAAGCACCGCATGTACACCTACCGCTGGCTGAGCCTGCTGGTGTGGATCTACTTCACCGAAGGCGTGGTGCGCGCCTGGAGCGACCACGCCCTGGGCCAGTGGCTGGCCGGGCTGGAAATAGCGCTGTGCCTGGTGTTGTTTGCCGCCTGTGCCGCCCACGTTCGGCTGCGTCTTTTTCAAGCAAAAAATGCATCTAGCGCTTGATTTAAAAGCGCAAGCAGCTATCAAATCATGAGCAACCACCCCACCCCCTTGCTGTCCGAACTGATGCACTGCGTGGGCGTGGCCCATGTGCTCACCCACGACGACCCGGCCACCGACCTGTCGGCCTGGGAGCAGGACTGGCGCAAACGCCAGAAAGGCCGGGCGCTGGCGGTGGTCCGACCGGGCAGCACGGCGGAGGTGGCGGCGGTGGTCAAGGCCTGTGCCGCGGCAGGCGTGTCCATCGTGCCGCAAGGTGGCAACACCGGCCTGGTGGTGGGCGGTGTGCCCGACCTCAGCGGCACCCAGGTGGTGCTGAGTCTGCAACGCCTGAACCGCATCCGCAGCGTGGACACGGCCAACCTCACGCTGGTGGCCGAAGCCGGTTGCGTGCTGCAAACCGTGCAAGAGGCCGCTGACGCCGCCGGGTTCCTGTTTCCCCTGAGCCTGGCCGCCGAGGGCAGTTGCACCATTGGCGGCAACCTGGCCACCAACGCGGGCGGCACCCAGGTGGTGCGCCACGGCAACGCCCGCGATCTGTGCCTGGGCCTGGAAGTCGTCACCGCCCAGGGCGAGGTGTGGGAGGGACTCTCGGGCCTGCGCAAGGACAACACCGGCTACGACCTGCGCCACCTGTACCTGGGCAGCGAGGGCACGCTGGGCATCATCACCGCCGCCAGCCTGAAGCTGGTGCCCCGACCCGCAGCGCAGCTCACAGCCTGGGCCGCGGTGCCCACGTTGGAATCTGCCGTGGCCCTGCTGGGCCTGGCGCACCAGCGGCTGGGCGCGGGCCTCACCGGCTTTGAAACCATGGGCCAGTTTGCCCTGGGCCTGGTGGACAAACACTTCAAACACCTGCGGGTGCCGCTGTGGACCGACACGCCCTACTGCGTGCTGCTGGAAAACAGCGACCACGAAAGCGAAGCCCACGCCCGCACCCAGTTCGAAACCTTGCTGGAACAAGCCTTTGAACACGGCCTGGTGACCGACGCCGTGGTGGCCGAGAACCTGAGCCAGGCCCACCAGCTGTGGCACATCCGCGAAAGCATTCCGCTGGCCCAGACCGAAGAGGGCCTGAACATCAAACACGACATTTCGGTGCCCATCTCGCGCATCCCGGCCTTTGTGGAGCAGGCCACCCAGGCGCTGGAAACCGCCATTGCGGGCGTGCGCATCGTCAACTTCGGCCACCTGGGCGATGGCAACCTGCACTTCAACGTGCAGGCCCCCGAAGGCGAAGACCCCGCACGTTTCCTGCGCGAGCGGGAGGACGAGGTCAACCACATCGTCTACGACGCCGTGGCGGCCCACCAGGGCAGCATCAGCGCCGAGCATGGCATTGGTGGACTGAAGGTGGACACTTTGCCCCGTTACAAATCCCCCGTGGCGCTGGACCTGATGGCCCGCATCAAACGGGCTCTGGACCCGCTGGGCACGCTGAACCCCGGGCGGGTGGTGGCTGTGGAAAGCCACAACCGGGTGTGTGGGTAGCCACAACGAAAACGGGGTCATGTCCTCGTAGGCTTCAGGGTTTTCACCTAACCCTCTGGCCTGAGATGTCTGCTGCCAACCCCACCCGTCACCCCCTTTACAAATCCCTGTACGTTCAGGTGTTGTTCGCCGTGTCCATCGGCGTCTGTCTGGGTCATTTCTACCCCTCGCTGGGCACCGACATGAAGCCGTTGGGCGATGGCTTCATCAAGCTGATCAAGATGATCATCGCCCCCATCATCTTCTGCACGGTGGTGGTGGGCATCGCCGGCATGGAAGACATGAAGAAGGTCGGCAAGACGGGCGGCCTGGCCCTGCTGTACTTTGAAGTGGTGAGCACCATCGCGCTGGTGGTGGGCCTGGTCATCGTCAACCTGGTGCAGCCGGGCAACGGCATGCACGTGGACCCCGCCACTCTGGACACCAAGGGCATTGCCGCCTACACCGCGCCGGGCAAGATGCAAGGCACTGTGGACTTTCTGCTCAACGTGATTCCCACCTCGGTGGTGGATGCGTTTGCCAAGGGCGAGATCCTGCAGGTCCTGCTGTTCTCGGTGCTGTTCGGCTTTGCGCTGCACAAGTTCGGTGGCCGCGGCACGCTGGTGTTTGACTTCATCGAGCGCTTTTCGCACGTGTTGTTCGACATCGTGGGCATCATCATGAAGGTGGCCCCCATCGGTGCCTTCGGGGCCATGGCCTTCACCATCGGCAAGTACGGCATCGGCTCGCTGTTCTCGCTGGGCAAGCTGATGGGCACCTTCTACCTCACCTGCCTGGTGTTCATCCTGGTGGTGCTGGGCATCATCAGCCGCCTGCATGGCTTCAGCGTGGTGAAGTTCATCAAGTACATCAAGGAAGAGCTGCTGATCGTGCTGGGTACCTCGTCATCGGAATCGGTGCTGCCCCGCATGATGGAAAAGTTGGAAAACCTGGGTGCCCGCAAATCGGTGGTGGGCCTGGTGATCCCCACCGGCTACTCGTTCAACCTGGACGGCACCTCCATCTACCTGACCATGGCCGCCGTGTTCATCGCCCAGGCCACCGACACCCCCATGGACTTGACGCAACAGCTCACGCTGCTGGCGGTGCTGCTGCTCACCTCCAAAGGCGCGGCAGGCATCACCGGCAGCGGTTTCATCGTGCTGGCGGCCACGTTGTCGGCGGTGGGCGGCGTGCCGGTGGCGGGTCTGGCGTTGATTTTGGGCATTGACCGCTTCATGTCCGAGGCCCGCGCCCTCACCAACCTGATTGGCAACGGTGTGGCAACCCTGGTGGTCGCCAAATGGACCGGCGACCTCGACATGGCCCGACTGCACCAGGGCCTGAACCAGGAAACCTGGGAAGAAGTCCAGGAGCCCGAAGTGCTGCTGGACCAGCAACAGGCCACCATGGCCACAGGGTCAGCCCGCTGACAAGGCTCAGCGCCCAGAAAAAAACCCAACCGCAAGCGGTTGGGTTTTTTTGTGTTTGGTGGAGCTGGGCGGAGTCGAACCGCCGTCCACAAGCCATTTTCGCGTGGTTCTACATGCGTAGTCGTCTGGTTTGGATCTCGTCAGGGGCGACGCGCAGCGACACGCTTCGTCCCCAACCAGTTACCTTGAATCTCGCTGACCACCAAGTAACCCGATGGTCAGCCAGTCAATGAAGATTCCCTTGCAGCCGGGAGGCTTTGCAGC
>DASUON010000291.1:0-2071 GCA_036276615.1 Burkholderiaceae bacterium | reverse complement strand
CGCCAGCCGCCTGGGCGTGTTCGGGGCCACGCTGGTCACCTTCTTCCTGGCTGAAATGGGCGACAAAACCCAAATTGCCACCGTGGCCATGACGGCCCACTACGCCGCCCCGGTGATGGTGGTGATGGGCACCACCCTGGGCATGCTGATTGCCGACGTGCCGGCGGTGTTTGTGGGCGACAAGCTGGCCAGCAAGATCCCCATGAAGCTGGTGCACACCATCGCGGCCCTGATGTTTGCCGGGCTGGGTGTGGCGGTGCTGGTGGGGGCGGGGCAGTCGCTGGGACTGTGAGAAGAGGGGGGTGACGAGCCTTGACCCCGGCACTGGCTCCACGGTTAGGGCTGCTTGGTTCCCCACCTGACCCGGTTGGCCGCTTCACCATGCGGGAAGGCCCGTCACCCTCGATTGTAGCCGCCTAGAATCGCACCCCATGTCTTACGTCGTCCTGGCCCGCAAATACCGCCCCAAGAATTTTGCCGAGATGGTCGGGCAGGAGCACGTCGTCACCGCCCTGGGCAATGCCCTGGCCACGCAGCGGCTGCACCACGCCTACCTGTTCACCGGCACCCGCGGGGTGGGCAAGACCACGGTGTCTCGCATCCTGGCCAAGTCGCTCAACTGCGTGGGGCCGGACGGGCAGGGCGGCATCACCGCCACGCCGTGTGGCGTGTGCCCCGCCTGCACCGACATCGACAGCGGCCGGTTCGTCGACTACACCGAGCTGGATGCCGCCAGCAACCGCGGGGTGGACGAGGTCCAGGCCCTGCTGGAGCAGGCGGTCTACAAGCCGGTGCAGGGACGCTTCAAGGTCTTCATGATCGACGAGGTGCACATGCTCACCAACACGGCGTTCAACGCCATGTTGAAAACGCTGGAAGAACCGCCCGAGTACCTCAAGTTCGTGCTGGCCACCACCGACCCGCAAAAGGTGCCGGTGACCGTGCTCAGCCGCTGCCTGCAATTCAACCTGCGGCCCATGGCCCCCGACACGGTGTTCGAACACCTCACCCGGGTGCTGGCCGCCGAAGGCGTGGCCGCCGACGCCCCGGCCCTGCGCCTGCTGGCGCGGGCCGCCCGCGGCTCCATGCGCGACGCCCTGAGCCTGACCGACCAGGCCATTGCTTTTGGCGGTGGCAGCCTGGCCGAGGGCGGCGTGCGCCAGATGCTGGGGGCGGTGGACCGCAGCCATGTGTTCACCCTGATCGACGCCCTGGCCCACAGCGACGGCGCCCAGGTGGTGCAGACCATCGAGGCACTGCGCCTGCAGGGCTTCAGCGCCGCCTCCACGCTGGAAGACATGACGCAGGTGCTGCAGCGCATGGCCGTGGCCCAGCTCACCTCGGTGCAGCCCGATCCGTCCGACCCCGAAGGCCCCGAGGTGCTTCGCCTGGCCGAGCTGTTGCCGCCCGACCAGACCCAGCTGCTGTACCACCTGTGCCTGAACGGACGCACCGAACTGGGCCTGGCCCCCGACGAATACGCCGCCTTGCTGATGGTGCTGCTGCGCCTGCTGGCCTTCCAACCCGGCGCAGCGGAAAAAAAAAGCCTGAAAACCAGCACCCCGCGGCCTGAGCACCCCGCTGCGCCACCGCCTGTGGTGGCGGTGGTGCCCAAGGTGCCTGTTGCATCTCCAGTGGCCGTGGCCCCCGAGGTTCACGCCGCGCCGCCGTCTGTGGCGGCGTCCTCCCCCTCGCCGCAACCCGTGGCCGCCCCCCCGTTGGAAGCGTTGCCGGTGGTTCAGCCCGCGGCCCCGCTGGCGGCCTTGCCGGTGCGGGAGGGGGTTGCCCGTGCGGCGGAGGTGGACCCAGAGCTGGGTTCTGGATTTAAGGAAAATTCGGCTCTAGCGCTTTCAAATCAAGCGCAATCAGCTATTGAAGTTGTAGCGGTTCCCGTGCGGGAGCTGCCCGAGTCCGAGGCGCCCGCCATCCCCGTGCCCATGCCGCAGGGGGCCGCCACCGCCGACGGCGAGTTCTGGTTTGCGTTGGTGCAGGACATGATCCGCGCCGAAACCATCGGGGCGCTGGTGCGGGAGTTGGCCTTGCAGTCGCAACTGGTGGCCCGCGACGACAC